>UQSH01000003.1 GCA_900543795.1 uncultured Oscillospiraceae bacterium
AAGTGATAGTTTTGCATGCATATTAAAAGGAGACCAAGAGCCAGATGCATTAAAAAAACTTGTTGGAAATATGAAAAATGCGGTTCAAGCTGGTGTTGGAATGGTTGTGACAGCTGGAATAGTAGAACAAGTGCATGCGTATTTGGATATAAGAGAAGCGCATGAGTGTGCGGTGGATGTAATAGAAATTTGCCGAATAGGTAAGCAAGGTGAAGGGTATGCCTGTTTGTCAGAAGTTTTACTAGAGCGAGCGGTTCGAAAAGATGGGGGAAATCCATATCTGCAAGAGTTTGTAAAAAAATATTTAGGAGTGTTGGAAGAATATGATGCTTGTCATCATACAGAGCTGGTGCATACGGCACAAGTTCTGGTAGATAATATGGGGATTCGAACAAAAACAGCGGAAGCATTATTCCTCCATAGAAATTCATTGCTTCGCAGACTTCAAAAAATTGAAATGTTAACAGGATTAAATTTGTCAGATGGTAACTGCTTGCTTCAGCTCGGTATTGCATTGAAAATACGTCCGTATGTGGGCGATATGCCTATAATATAACAAAAATAAAATTAAAAGTACGATAATAAATGTGCAAGGTGCAGCGTTTGCTGCATCTTTTTTCGTGCATGCTGAATCTCGCTTGAGAAAAGAAGAGGTGCTATAATATTAAAAATAAAATGACATGGTTGCAAAGGAGGAGAAGATCATGGAAAGACAGTTTAAAATTGCTCTTGTACAATATCAGAGTGTGCTTGGCGATCTTCAAAAAAATGCAGAACGAGCAGTTGAAATGGTGCGGGAAGCTGCGTTGGAGGGGGCGAAAATTATTTGTTTTCCAGAAATGTTTAATACTGGATATAATTTTCAATTGATAGGTGAGAAATTCTATGAATATGGAGAAGCGATCAATGACTATACAATTGCACAGCTTCAAAAGGTGGCAAGAGAATGTTCGTGTTATGTGATCGCACCGATTACACTTGAAAAAAAAGTAAAAGGCGTATTTTATAATGCTGCCGTTGTAATTGATAATGATGGGGAAATTATGGGGGATTATTCAAAACATCATCTATGGGCAGCAGAGCGCTATTATTTTCATGCCGGAGAGGATATACCAGTTTTTAATACAAAATATGGGAAGATTGGCGTGATGATTTGTTATGATGCTGGATTCCCAGAGGTTGCAAGAATTCTCGCCCTGAAAGGCGCCGAACTGATTTTTATGCCTAGTGCATGGAGGGTTCAAGACTGGGATATGTGGAATTTAAATATTCCGCAAAGAGCGTTAGAGAATACTCTCTTTGTGGCAGGAGTAAATCGTTTTGGACATGAGGGTGACCTGTATATGTTTGGAAATAGTAAGGTGGCCGATTGGCGAGGAAGAATTATTGCAGAGAGCAAAGAAGAAAAAGAAGAAATTAATTATCTTCGGTGTAATTATCGCTATCATCATTATTGCTGTTGCTATTGGCAGCAAGCCAAAAGATTATGATTTTGATAATCCCGTAGCACAAGTAACGGTTGATACTATTCTCAACGACTTCAACAATGACCCTGCTACTGCTTCTGAAAAATATTCAGACCAGGTAATCGCTGTAACAGGTCAAGTTGGCTCAATCCAAGATAGTTATGCTTGCATCCGTGCTTATGACGATGATAATTGGCTCTACAATGTTAATGTCTATATGGAAAACAATGAAGACTTGAAGAATTTTAAGGTTGGCGACACTATCACAATCGAGGGTGTATGCGACAAAACAACTATTTTCGGTGATGTTGATGTTCGCAAGTGTATAATTACTGACAAATTCGCCGTTGTTCCTGATTATGACAATGCTGAAAAGGTTGATATCAATGATTTTGTAAAGGCATATAAGGATAATCAAGTTAGTGCCGATGAGAAGTACAAGGGTAAGACAGTAGAGTTTACAGCCGAAGTCACTTATATAGCCGATGAGTATGTTGTTGTTCAGCCATCAAATGCAGACGCATTCGACTGGGATTGTGATGTGCAGATCTGCTTCGAAGATATGGATGATTTGAAGAAGGTTTCTGAAGGAAATGAATTCACAATTGTTGGCGAATGCTATGGTAAGGCTGATATGTACACATCAAAGATTTGTCGTGCTATCGTAAAGTAATATATGATCATAAGACGAAGATAGCGATTAAAGCTAAAATATTATGGGCTTCCTAATATTAACCATTGTTTGACAAAATCAATCCCTGTTCTGAGAAATCAGAACAGGGATTTTATACACCTGTATGAACAATAACAATTATATTGCTAAGAATCTGTACTCTGCATTTAATATACAAAGTCCTTCTCGCAGGTGTTTATGAAATTCATAAATATACTTTTATAAAATTCTCTTCGGGAAGTATCCTCCACAGAGCATATAAGTGCATAATCGCGGACATTAATATATCCGTTTTTATCAATATCAAGTGCAACCATCGGCACATTTAACTCAAGAGAAGCATTAACATCTAATATTTCTGTTCTGTTAAAGGTACCGTTATTGAATTCAACAGTGTGAATACCTGATTGTAAATCACATTCAAGAATTCCGTTTTCATCGGTTGCACCGATTAACGTACCGTCAACATAAATATTAACTCCGTTAAGGGCAAACTTACCTTCCTCCTCGCCGATAACTTCAAGTACAGTTGTTTTAAATACTGTTCTATACTCCTCCGGCACTATAATCACATTATACTCAGGGCTTTGATAGCTTTCGAGCCCTTCGACGTTTACTGCCTTAAATGTAAAAGAATAATTGCCTACTTGGGAAACCACAAGTGTATTTCCGTCAATCTGCACCCAGCCATTACCGTCATTATAATAATAGCTGATATCCGAACCTCCATTAGGAGAAGTCAAAGTAAATGTTACAGCTTCTGTGGTTTCATGTCCCAACGTTCCGTCAGGGGTAACGAAAAGCACGGGTCTTTCTGCTACAATAAAGTTTGAAACATTTATAACCTCAGTTGAAGTAATACCGTTTTTACCTGTCAATACAAAAACATAATTACCATTTTCGCTTACTTCAAATGAGTCTGTGCCTGTTATGTCAACACCGTTTACGCATACTGATTCAAGGCCGGCTTCGCCTGTAATGACATTAAATAAAATGTTGTAAGGTGTCTTGGTATTTTCTGTGTTTTCAAGGGTATATTCAAGTGTCGGCACTACGGTATCTATCATAACCGGGTAGCTGTCCGAAGGATTGCTTTCGACGCCTGCTCCGTTAACTGCCTTGAATATATATGAAGCATTCACATCATAGTCAACAACAATTGTAGAACCTTTCTCAGCCGGCAACCACACCTGACCGCCGTCTTTGCTGTAATAATATGTTACCCCTGAGATTGCTTCATTCAATATGCTGAAGCTGAATTTTACACCATCCGCACTCCAACGTCCGAATGTACCTTCAAAATCCACACGGACGACAGGCTCGGTCTTGTCAAGCTTAACAATAAAGTCGTCAGTAGTTTCCGTTTCATTTGACGCATAGGAAACAGCTTTGAATCTGTAACTGCCTATGCCCTGCTCAGCTACATTAAGAGTATCACCGTCAAGCTCAGTCCATTCGCCTTCGTTAAGGCTGTAATAATACCTGTATATTCCCGAAAAGGCAGAGGATGAAAGCTTGATTGTTACATCTTTAGAGGTCCAATTATCACTCTCGTATACATCTCCGCCTGATTCAGCGGTTATCTGTATATCAGTCGGAGCATCTCTTTCAATAATATAACCTCCTGTTAGCCTGATTTCTGAAATATTTCCTGCCTTATCAATTGCTCTTGCCTCGGCATAGCCTTTAAAGTCAGCATCCTGAACAGGCCTTGAATTTTCGTCATAAACTGCCCATTCACCAATTGGATTGCCGTTTTCACTAACAAAGCGATATTCTATTCTGTCTATTCCGGCGATTCCGTAATCCTCTGCAGTAACCGTCAGCTCTGTTGTTTTATTGAAAAAAAGACCAAATGTTAATTCATTAATAAATCTTGCAAATCCGCCTGTATCTTTATGCTCGACAGAAATACCTGTAACAGAAGGCTTCTCCTTATCAATATTTTCTATGGAAATGCTCTGTTCACTTTCAAGCTTACTATTTGAAATAATCTTTACAGTGTATACGTCATTTTCATCAACAGTAAATGAAGTATGGCTTTCAATCAACTCACCGTTAAGATAGACGGAGGCTATTCCCGAAGCGCCCACAGTGCAATCAATAATCTGAACAGAATATGATTGATTTGTAATTTCCGTTATATCCTGCACAAGACTGAAACTTGGTATAACCTTATCTATTTTCACAGGATAAGCCTGAGTCGAATCACTTTCAAATCCTACACTGTTAACCGCCTTAAAATAATATAAAGCATCGGTATTTTCAGTAATTATTAAAGTATCAGAAGTCATTTCCTGCCATTCGCCACCGTTGACGTTATAATAGTAGGTAACTTTGTCAAGCTTATGTGTACTGTCTAATGTGAATGAAACATCATTATTAACCCATTCCCCGTTGTATCCGCCTGTATCTACACTTACAACAGGCTTTCCGTAAATGATTATTTTAAATTCTGCCGATGCAGACAAGCCATAGTGTTCATAAACGACGGTAACAGTCTGTTCTTCATTAAGCAGATTGAAATTAATATTTGAATCATCAATCGTATAATCAAATACTTCTTCACGCGGAGCATTGCTGTAATTTGCATAAACATGAAGATTGGTTAAATCAAGTTCATTTTCTCCCTCAATATATTGATACCTGGGGCTTTCAATATCAATTGACTCAACAGCCTTTGAATGAATCTTTATCGGAAAGACGGCACGGAACTGGTGTCCTGCCCTTGTCAGTGTAATTATAATATACTGTTCTTTATCAATCAGTGATGTGTCAATTTCACTGACCTCATAATCGGTAACATTTACAGAGATTAAAGAGTCTCCATAACTGTCTGCATCAGGATAATATTGCTCCAAATCGGAGCGATTATATATTGCCGAAACCTCGAGTCCTGTTAAATCAAGCTCTGTGTCGCCCTCTATATAATCATATTTTTCAGGTGCCTTAACTGCAATATTATTCGGCTGAAGTTCAATAATAGTTATTTCCTTGGAAGCCTCGGCATAAGAACCCGAAACTGAAGTTAAACCTTCTCTGCCGAAAACCCATAAATTGGTTTTGCCTGCCGATTTGCCGTATACCGTACCGTCTGAATCAACATAAGCGTAGGTGTTTTCGGTATTTCCGCTTGTACTGCTCCATTCCGCCTTCCATGGACGCTCCCCATCATCTGTGGAAAGTCCCCAGTGAACATCTTTAGTGTTTATTCGCGAAGGTGAGAATATTGCGGTATAGCTACGCGGAAAATCCTTAACTACATAATAATTGCCTGTTATAGATGCATTGACAAGATTATTAACCGATGCACCTCTGACATCAAAGGTTATAGAGGCTGAAACACCGCCTATGGTCGCAGTAATTGTGACTGACCTTGAATTGTAGATTGTCAGTCCGCCCGAATCAAGACCGAGAACATTTCCGTTTTCATCAACTGATGCAACTGAAGGATCAGAACTGGCCCATAAAACATTATTTAATAAATCGGGATCATAATCAGCAGGAAAAATTTCAGTAATATTAATACTTGCTTGTTTTCCTTCCTCCAGGAATGAGTCACGGCTGCCTGTGAGAATGTTTGTAGTAAAGCCGCTCCCCTTTTCAAGTGAAAAGCTTGTTATCGGTACTCCTGATGAAACTTGCTTTTCAGCTTCAAAAACCGTACCATTGTATGATACCTTTGCATAAATACGAATTATTCCTACACCTGTGGCAGTCAGATTTCCGTCAGTATCAATACTTGCAAAACCGTTATCAGCCGGAGAATCCGATGATGCTATTATAAGCTCGCCTGTTTGCGAATGATATAATCCCCATTCGCGAATAACTGCACTGTTTGAGTTGAGTCTTTCGGGAGTTACATCTGCTGTATATTTATTAGTTTCATTAACAGCAACATCGTCATATCCGTTAATTTCAACACCTGTTATAGTTGCACCAATAACATTTTTGTTTATTTTAAGAGTAACTGTTTTTGTAACTCCATCTATTGTGGCAGAAATGTCAACATTTTTATAAAGAGAAATGCCTTGACCTGCATCAAGAGCTGTAACATGACCGTCCTGGGTAATAACAGCTGCTGTGGGATCTGAGCTTTCCCATACAACACTGCCTGTATATGCACCTGCGGGGATAACATCTGCAACAGAAAGCTGTGTTGTTTCTCCTTCTTTCACTTCAAGATTACCGCAGATAGCAAAATCCTCAACAGGCAATTCCTCAGGACTTACTACTGTAAATTCAATGGTATCCGAAACAGTTGCATAAAGCGCACTTTCAGGATTAACACGAATCGTTACTTTACCAGGTGAAGTAAATGTTACAAGACCATCTGATGTTATTGTAGCATGCTTGCTTGATTCTGTATCAATAACCTTGCCCACAGTCCATTTAACACCCTGCTTTAACCTGACAGGAGTTACAGCACCGTATAGTTTAATTTGAACACCTACAGCAACAATCTTTGGCACTGTTTTTTTATTTGTAATATGAACACCTGTGGGCCAAAGATTACCTGCAAAGCTTTGGTCTACTGCAACCTCAGCTGTATCACTTGCCAAAACATAGCCGGTTTCACTCACAAGGCGTGCAGTAATTGTAATAGTCATATTTTCAAGCAGAGTTTCAAGAGCGGCACCCAAATCTGCATTTATGCCCTTGACTATTGCAACAACAACATCGGTATTAAGGTCGCTGTCGTTCAAATCTATACCTGCATCTGCAAATGCTTTTTCAATGGCATCTGCTGTTGCATTACCAATAATCGGCATTGTACGAACATCATTGTCAAGCCAATAGTTTATTACGGCAGCTTTTGAATAGTCATATGCCGTAACCTTACCGTTTTCATCAACATCTGCAAGAAGAGGCATATTGCTTTCCCATTCAATATATGAACCTTCGGGATATACACTTTCTGAATACACAGTTAACTGAACAGAATCATATTCTGTAATATGAAGGACCTCAGTCAATTCAGCATCATTGTAATAAATTTTGATATCTTCGCCGGAAGCGGAAACTGTTACACCCGGGAAAAGAATTGAAAGTATAAATGTTAAGCATAAAACTATAACCATAGATTTTTTAGCAATGTTTTTCAAAAATAATCCCCCTTTACAGTAAAAGAAAATTCTATATATGTATTTTTAACATATCTTTTCAAATTTTACAAATGAAATAAAATAATATATTAGGATAAGTAAATATAAATTCCTGACCATCATTCTTCATACCGACCAAGATAATATCCGTTCATGAGACAAAACAGGTTTTAGAACCAGACGCTGTACCCTTTCAGATGTTATTTTCCTGAACAGATATACGGTTGGTACTTTTTTCAGGTGCTCCTGATGATATAGCACAGGCAACAGATTTGAGTTTGATAATCTGTTGCCTTATTCTTTGCTGAAGACCAATAATCATAACCACCAGTTGAACTGGTGGTTATGATTTAAGAATGCTGATTGATAAGATTGAAATATCCGAAACTGACGGCAAGCTTGATATAAGCATTACACTTAACGGTAAATTCAAGGAACATAGCTTGAATTACAATGAATTAGAAACACTCAATTAATCTATTGCAAAACGGGAATAAATCTGATATAATTGGTATAAATACCAATTAAGAAACGGAAGTGAAAGCATTTGGCAATACGAAAATCCAGTATACCTACCAAAAATCATATACTTGCAGTCAGTGCAAAGCTACTCTTAGAGCAGGGCTACCGAGATACCACTATGAAGCAAATTGCAAATATGGCAGGTGTGTCCGTCAGCAGTATGCAGAACTTTTTTCGCAATAAGGAAGGCTTGATTGCCGAGCTGGTCAGTATTATGTTTTCCGGTCAGTTTAACACGGCAAAGCAATCATCGAAGGCTTCACTTACGCCCATTTATACTTATGCTGTGGAAACAGCCATTCAGATCGTCTTAACCGAACGAAACGAAAATCTGAGGGAGATCTACACCGAGGCATACACAATGCCCGACACGCTGGAATATATCCATCAGAACATGGCGAAAGAACTGAAAGCCATTTTCGGTGAACGTTTCCCCGATTATGAGGAAAGTCAGTTTTACGAAATTGACATCGGAACGGCGGCGTTGATGCGTGGGTATATGGCAAAGCCTTGCGACGTGCATTTTCCGCTTTACAGAAAAATCGAACGGTTTTTAACCGCTTCTCTTCGAATTTACCGTGTCGGCGAGGAAGAAATCGAGCAGATACTTGCATTTATTCGCAGTCTTGATCTAAACCAACTTGCCGATGGTGTTCTGCGGCAATTGTTTGAGCAGTTGGAGAATTATTTTGAAAGTGATTTTTCCGAAGCTCACCAGACGACACAAGCCAATGCTACGGATGGACAATCACATTGATTGGTGCCGCTTTCCTCATACATTGTCCCCCTCAAATTTTGGGCCTTGTTTCAACCCTTTGCTGTAATCCGTACAACAAAGGAATCCCCGTCTATTCACCCACTCATTCTGGTTATACTTTAGGGAGGTATCTTTTATGAAAAAACGTGTTTTCGCCTTTTTTTTGGCGCTGTGCCTTTCGTTCGGCTTTTTGTCGACCGACTGCGGCTTGTTTACGGTGGCGCATGCCGCTACATCAGGTCTCTGTGTCTGTGGTAGTGCTGTTCACCATGATATGCTGGGACACACCAGTCACAATTTTGTTACTTGGGATTCCAATTATCGCTGGGGTACGCGCAACGAATATAATCCGGACACCGGCAAGTATGAAGATAAACGATATATGTATGGAAGCTATATTAACTCTTTTGAAGAGCTGAATTTGGCGTATGAGCTCAGTAAGGCTGAGGCTGAAGCAAATAATGATCCCTCACTGATTATCGATACATTTATCATGGCGAAAGATTTTGTGGTGACCAAGCCATGGATTGTTCCCGAGGGTTCCAATATTACTGTCATTACTCAGGGCTATGATATCAAGGTGGATCTGACCGGCTTGCAGCACTGGTACCAGCATTATTATTCCGCCATCATTGCAGCTGACAGCTGTAAAGTCACCTTGAACTCCGGTCTCGGGAACAAGGCTACCAAAATTTACGGCGTCACCCACCCCCTCGACGACACTACCAACAGAACTGACATCGATCGTTATTTTTCCGCTATTAGCGTTGCAGGCAAGGATAGTGCCGTGAACCTGTACGGTATTGAAATCGATATGGACGATACTCAAACCTGCTACGGCATTTATTGTCATGCGGCGGGTGTTGTTAATGTTTACGATTGTGCCTACGGTAAAAGTGAGAAGAAAATTCAAACCAAATTAACCGGAAATAATTATGAGGCGGTTTATCTCAGAGGCGGTGCTCTTAATATGTACGGCGGCCTTATTACCGGAAATCAATCTCACGGCATACATCAAGAGTTGTATGACTTTTCTGGCATTGGTTGGGGCCCATATAGGAATGAATTGAATATTTACGGCGGCACGATTTCCGACAATCAAGGTGCCGGCATATATGTCAGTGTTCAACCCCTTGAGGCTTTTAAGAATTTGAAGCATACAATACAGCTCTATGGAGGCACCATCACCGGCAACAAGCAGGGCGGTATACAGCTTCTTAAAAACTCCACGCTAGCGCTGCACGGCGAGGAGGTGGATACCTCCATTGCTCTACCGAAAGGCAACAGAAATACCGATGCCGTCTTGGGTCCAATCAAAATCACCGGGAACACCGGCGGCAACGTAATTGCCCACTGTGACAGCCCGGGAAGCATCACCGTGACCGCTGGCAGCGATTCTGTGCTGCGTGAGGGCAGTACCATCGGCGTTACCGAAACCGCCCTGACTACCTACAGCAAGGATCAGGAAAATGTCACTGACGGCACTCCCGAAAGCTGGTCGTTTTTTACCTCTGACTTATCCGGCTATGTTATGTCCTTTGAAAACGGCAAGGTAATTCAATCCAGGTATATTATGCCGACCTTGCAGATGCAGGATATCAATACCACCTACACCGGCAAGCCCTTCGCTGCCTCGCTTGCCTGCGTTTCCGCCTCCTGCGAGGGCGAATGGGTGTGGAGAACAAAGGTGCCGACGAATGTGACAGACAGCGGAAAATATTGGATAGATTTTCGCCCCTATGCTAATCACTATACCAGAGTCAGCTATCAGATTAATGTTACCATAAACCCTAAGCCGATCAGCCTGACTATCACTCCCAACGGCGGCACTTACGGCGGAACCATTACGCCTGCCACCGCCACCATAGATGGCTTGGTGGAGGGGGATACCACCACGGCGGTTACGCTGAAGTATTACGGTACTTCAAACGACAATACGTGGTACGATTATGTTACCACTCCGCCGACGCTGGCGGGAACATATACCGTAAAGGCGTATCTCAATACCTCCAACTATAAATTACCCGACACGAGGACCGCCAAATACAGGGTTCTGCGTGGAACACAGGAGACGCCGACGCTGATAGGGCATAACGAGACCTTCCAAGGCAAAAATGATGCCTACATTGAGGGGCTGACAACCGATATGCTGATCAGTAGTGACGGCGGTGCAACCTACAGGTTGCTGAATTCCTCCACTATCAACGATCCTCTTCCGCCAAAGACCTACTATGTGCAATACAAGGATACCTCTAATCTTGAGCGCTCTGAACCGACTGTTATCACCCTGTCAGAAGGTCCGAAAATGCAGGTTACGCTGCCGGAAAGCGACGCTCAAAAGGGTTATACCATCACTGCCGACAGCACGGAGTTGGCCTGGGGTGAGGAGCTCACTCTCAACTATTCTCTGAAAAACGGCTATACCGAGACCGACAGCTTTAAGATCACGGTGAATGGCACCGATATCACCGCATCCATCCGTGAGCAAGGAAGCTATACCTTTGTGCCCACCGACAATGTGACGGTGGAGGTGACCGGAGTGGCGGATACCATCGCCCCGGATGTGACGCTTAGCGCAAAAACGGTGAGCTGGAAGCAGTTTTTCAATAAGCTTACTTTTGGCTTGTTCTTTAAGGAAACGGTCGATGTCACCGTGGTCGCCGACGATGGCGGCAGCGGCATTGATACCGCTGAATATCTGGTGACGGAGGAACCCTTCACTACGGAGCAAGCGGTCAAGGATGATACATCCGTATGGACGGCTCTCACGCTGAAAAACGGCTCTGCCACTATAACGGTGACCGAGCAAGGAAAAAAATACGTATATGTGCGAGTGAGCGATGCAGCCGGAAACATCATGGTGGTCAGTGCCGACGGCGGTATGGTGGTGTATACCGATTCCACTGCCGACACCCACAGCATCGATTTTACTAAAACCGAAACGCAGGATGTTACCGCTAAGGTGAATTTGAACGGAAATACCGTAAAAGACATTTACAACGGCACTGTGCTGATTGACAGCACTCAATACACCGTTTCGGCCGATGGCACCATCGCCCTGAAGGCGGCGTATTTGGATACCCTGACGGCGGGTGAGTATACTCTGCACATCACCTACAACCCCTGCGGCGAGCAATATGCGGAATATCCCGCCGACGGGGAGAACATCAATGAAGAACCGCAAATCACCTCGCTGAAGCTGACGGTGAAAAAGCAAACCGGCACGGCAACCATTACCGGCACGCCGGATAAGACATATGACGGCACTCCCGTCAGTGCGCCACAATATACCTGCAACAACACGGAAGGTATCGTTACGGTGGAATACAAGGCGCAGGGAGCGGACGACAGCGAGTACAAAACAACCGCTCCTAAGATGGCAGGTAAGTATACTGTCCGGGTAACGGTTGCGGCAGACGAGAATTACAAAGCAGCTTCGGATACGGCAGATTTCACGATTTTCGCAAAGAAAATTACTGTAGCTATTGACGGAAAAACGAGCATTTACGGCGATGATATCGTAACACTTACTTCAACCTGCAACGGTATTGTAAACGGTGATTCAAATGTATATAGTCTTTCCACTATTGCAAGCAAGACCGCAGGTGTCGGAACTTACGATATTACGGGTACTGTGTTAGATGATAATTACAGCATTACCTTTACGGGAGGGGAAAACGCATACGAAATTACAAAGCGTAATCTTACCGTAACCGTTGTTGTAAATGATAAGCAGTATGACGGACTGAATACAGCAAGTATCAAGTCGGTTAAACTTAACAATGTTGCAAATAACGACAGCATTACCCTTTTAAACGGCACACCGACCTTTAATTCTGTAAATGTTGCAAACGGTATCGGTATTACATTTACCGACTTTACTTTAAGCGGTGATGCAGATGTGGTGAAGAACTACACTTTAACACAACCTGCGGGCGTTACTGCAAACATTACAAACGGCTGGAATCCGGTAAAAGATACGGAATACACCGCAAGTATACCGAATGCAAAAGGCTGGTTAAAGGAAGATTTGACCGTTACTGCAAAGGACGGCTACGAGCTTTCACTTACCAATACCGCAGATGGAACTTGGGAAAATACTCTTATCGGTGCAGTTGAGAGTGCGGACAGCAGTTTGAAATTCTATGTACGCAACAAAACAACAGGTGCAATTTCCGAACAGGTAAACGAAGTCTATAAGTTAGATAAGAACACCGAAACTACGGGAACTGCCGGCAAGGTTGAATTTGTGGGACTAAGCAGTTGGCAGACTTTTGTAAATCATATTACTTTCGGTCTGTTCTACAAAGATGAGGTAACCGTAAAAGCAGAAGCAGATGACAGACTTTCCGGAGTGGCGAGCATTGAATACGCTGTTTCAGACAAGGCGATGTCCTTAGAAGAGGTAATGGCAATCACCGACTGGACAACAATGCCGAAAGACGGTGTAGGCGTAACGGTAGAAGATGAAAAGACATTTGTTTATTTCATCCGCATTACTGACAAGGCGGGAAATGCGACTTACATTTCTACCGACGGTGCAGAGTATGACACTACTTGCCCTGCAATCGGTGGTATTGAAAACGGTAGCATTTACCACACCACACAGGTGATAACTGTTACCGACAAAAATTTTGAAAGCATTACAGTAAACGGCGAGCCTGCAACTCTCGACAGCGAAGGTAAACTTGCTTTAAACGGTAATCTTGAAACAACCTATGCCATCCAGGTAATGGATAAAGCCGGCAATGTAACCGAGTACACCGTAACAATGAAAGTCATTGCGGACATTACAGATTCCATAAAAGACATTACCGTGGATGATATAAAAAGTGATGACAAAGAAACCATTGAAACGGTTATCAAAAATATCAATGAAGAACTGAAAAACGACGATTTGACCGATGAGGAAAAAGCAGAACTTGAAGTTGAGAAGCAGAAAGCAGAAGACCTTATCAAGAAAATCGAAGAAGCAATCGGTTCTACCGAAACGGATAATATCGACAAGGTAAAAGATATTACTCCGGAAAATGTGAAAACCGAAGATAAATCTGACCTTGAGAATGCCAAAGATGAACTTGAAAAAGCACTTGATGATTACAAAGATAATCTAACAGATGACGAAAAGAAAGACATTCAGGACGAAATCGACCGTATCGAAAAGGCTCTTGAAGTCATTGATAAGGTAGAAAAGGTGGAAGATTTAATTAACAAGTTACCGGAGAATATTGCTAAGTCTGATGCCGATGCAATCAAGAAAGCAGATGAAGCATACAACGCTCTTTCAAAATATGAGCAGTCCATCTTTGATAAGAATGCAAAGAAGAAACTGGATAATGCAAAATCTGCACTGGAAGCATTGAAAAGTCCAGCAACCGGAGATAACGGAAAAATTTGGATGTGGTTTGCACTTCTCTTTGTAAGTGGCGGCGGACTACTCGGTACAACTGCTTACAAAAGAAAAAGAAAAGAAACCGAAAACTAAAATTTCATAACTTAAAAAATTACTTATCCCGTCTGCTTACTTCAAACAGGCGGGATAAAATTTTGCCCAGAAAAAACAGTATTTCTACTTTCCGAAGAAAAACATCCAGACCTTCTCAGGTTCAAGTCCTAATCAATATAAAAAACAGCACATACTCCCCAAAGAGTGTGTGCTGTTTGGTGCGGGTAACAGGACTTGCCGTCTGCTTCGGCTTCGCCTTGCATACTTATGGCTCGGCGACCGTTGCAAAGCAACAGTACCCGCCTCACCGCTCTTCACTAAAAACAGTCCACCGGACTGTTTTCTTTACGCTCAAACCTTCTCAGGTTCAAGTCCTGATATATAAAAAGGCACCCAATGGGTGCCTTTTTGGTGCGGGTAACAGGACTTGAACCTGCACGCTTTCGCACAAGATCCTAAATCTTGCGTGTCTGCCAATTCCACCATACCCGCATTAATATACATTCTATCATTGATTTGTAATGAAATCAACAAAAATTTTTATTAATCTGTTTTTGCCTCTTTATTTACTATTGCATAAACCGCACAATAAACCTTTTTTGCGCCATAGGCTTTAAGTGTTAAGGCGGCAGAGGAAAGAGTTGAGCCGGTTGTTTTAACATCATCTACAAGCAAAATTATTTTATCCTTAACATCGGCATTTTCTGCAAGGTCAAAGACGCCGTACATATTAATAAATCTATCCTTTGCCGACTGACGCTTTTGCATTTTAGTTTTGCGCTTTTTAATCAATAAATCTTCAAGAGGAATATTACAGCCTTGTGAAACACAATCAGCAAGAAGCTTCGCCTGATTAAACCCTCTTTTTGCCTCGTCTGCTTTTAGCATAGGGATATATGTTACAGAATCAAAGCTTATATCGGAAAAGTTTTCTTTAACTGCGAATGAAATGCGTTTGCCCTGCTCAACAGAGAGCTCGGGACTGTTATACATTTTCAAATTTAAAACACCGTGAGCAACCGAGCCGCCGTAATAATAAGGAGCGGTTACACCGTTATACTCGGGAGAACGCTTTGATTTTTTACAGATACAATCTCTTTTTTCGCAACCGCATTTAAGACAAAAGGGAGCCTTTATAAATTCAAGTGCTTCACATTCATCGCAGAGATATTGATTATATTCAATTATATCTCCGCACAATGCGCATCTTTTGGGAAAAAGTGCAACCAAAAGCTTTGATAATGCTTCTTTAATCATACTGTTACATACGGTTCGATTTTAGCATAAACCGAATCTCCGATTCCGCTGATATTTTTTAACTGCTCAACACTTGTATATTCTCCGAGATAATCACGATAAGCGATAATTGCGTTTGCGCGTGCTTCCCCTACCCCGTCTATCTGCATTAAATCAGAGGCAGTGCAGGTGTTAAGATTAATCGGAAATGAAGCATAGCCGCTGTTATCTTGTTCACTATAAGAAGAATAATTGTCTGTACCTTGTACTGACTGCGAAGAAGAATCATAGGAAAACGACGGAGCGGTTTTAAGGCTTTCAGCGGTTGCTTGATAGTCATTGCTGACACGAGGAACAGAAAAGCCGATATAAACAAAAACAACTGCAAGAACAATTAACGAAACGGATATGATTATTTCCGTTTGCTTTTTGCTTTCCGATTTTTTACTGCCTTTACTCATAACAACTCCGTCAAAATTCAATTATTCATCATCACTTTGATTATCTATAACAACATCATCAAAAAGAGAGGCTTCATCCTGCTGTGCATCATCAAGCGACATTTGAACAGTATTTTCAGCCGTGAAATCCGTGCCGCTTTCATAAGCACGCTTTTCAAGCCACATCTGCTTTGTCATAAGCACCTGACGGGGCTTGCTTCCCTCGGAGGGACCTATTACGCCGTATTCTTGAAGCTGATCGATTATCTTTGCACCTCTTGCATAGCCAACAGAAAGCTTGCGTTGAAGGAACGAGGTTGAAGCCGTTCCTGTTTCAATAACAATTTCAGCGGCTTTTTCAAACAAAGCGTCGTAAGCGTCATCCTCGGAATTATCCTCAAAGGGACTTGATTTTTTATCCTGTACTGCCTTTGAATCAATTTCCTTTTGAATATTTTCATCATAATCGGATTCGCCCTGCTTTTTAATGAAATCGCAAAGCTCTTCTACCTCTTCATCACTAATGAAGCAACCCTGCACTCTTTTCGGCTTACTTGAACCGATAGGACTGTAAAGCATATCGCCGTAGCCGAGAAGCTTTTCGGCGCCGCCTGTGTCAAGAATAGTTCTTGAATCTATTTGAGAGGTTACCGTTAATGCAATTCTTGATGAAATATTCGCTTTAATTAAGCCCGTGATAACATCAACAGACGGTCTTTGAGTTGCAATAACAAGGTGCATACCTGCCGCACGCGCCATCTGCGCAAGACGGCAAATTGAATCCTCAACCTCTTTGGGAGCCGCCATCATCAAATCCGAAAGCTCGTCTATAAAAATACAGATTTTCGGCATTGGCTCCATATCCTCGTGCTTTGAAGCATACTTATTATATCCCTCAATATCACGAACGCCTGTTTCGCTGAATTTATTATATCTTTGAAGCATTTCCGAAACCGCCCAGCCGAGAGCTCCTGCGGCTTTTCTTGGGTCTGTTACAACGGGAACAAGAAGATGCGGGATACCCGAATACTTTGAAAATTCAACCTGCTTCGGATCTATCATAAGGAACTTAACCTCATCGGGTCTTGCACGGTATAGAATTGAAACGATAATCGAATTCATACAAACAGATTTACCTGCGCCCGTTGTGCCTGCAATAAGCAAATGCGGCATTTTGGCAATATCGCAATAAACGCAATTACCCGCAATATCCTTTCCAAGTCCTGCGGAGAGCTTTGATGATTGCTGTGAGAACTCGGGTGTGTCGATAAGCTCACGCATTGATACAGTGTTTTTAACTGAATTGGGAACCTCAATTCCCACTGCCGCCTTACCGGGTATAGGCGCTTCTATTCTTACATGAGTTGCCGCAAGGTTGAGGGCAATATCATCTGCAAGATTTGTTATTTTTGATATTCTTATACCAGCCGCCGGCTTAAGCTCATATCTTGTTACGGTTGGTCCTCTGCTGATATCGGTTATAGTTGCGTCAACATTAAAGGAATGAAGCGTTTTTATAAGATTTTCGGCATTGGATTTAAGCTCTCCGCTTATATCCTTTGTTGCCGCCTTTTTTGCATTTTTAAGGATTTTAACGGGAGGTATTACATAAGCCTCAACAGAGGATTTCATTTGTTCCTCGCTGACGGAAAAGCTTTCGTGCTTCACGCCTGTTTTTTCCTCGGAGGCGTTTTCAACAATTTCATCAATTGTTTTTGATTTGGTTTTTTCTCGCTCCGCCTTATTCTTTTCGGCTGCGGCGTTTATCTCGTCAATAATTGACTGCGAAATTTTCATTTCCTCGGTTTGAAGCGCAGGGCTTTCCTCTGCTCTTTCCTTAACCTTTTTAGCCTTACCGGAATCAGCCTCGGCAGGCGGAATTTCATCAAGCGGAACATCTATATTGGCTTTTCTTCTTTTCTTTTCCTCAATTTTTTCGGTAACAACAGGCTGAACCCTTTCGTATGTTGCCTTTGCGGGACTTACCGCTCCTTTAAGGAATTGAACAATCGTTATTCCCGTTAAGAGCATAAAATCAACAAAAATCAGAACGATGCTGACAATGATTGCCGGCGCCTTTCCGAGCGTCAGCAGCAGCCAACCGAAAACAGCACCGAAAAATCCGCCGTTAAACACAGTGGGAGCGTTTTGATAAGCAGATACAACGGAAGCCTTAAATTCCGTTGTGCTTTCATTTTGAATTACGAAAATAACCGTTGAAAGCAAAAGCACCATAACAATGCCCTCAACGCCTTTTGCTATCAGCATTTTCGGTTCACTGTCTTTAAGAGAATAAAGAACTGTTATTACAATTGCCAAAATCGGAAACACCCAGGAAGCAAACATACCGAAAAGACCGACATAAGCATTATGTAAAAACAACCAAGCGCCCTGCCCCTTAATAACCGATATAAAGAAAAAAATTATTGAAACGGAAAATATAACAATGCCTACAATTCTGTTTATCTCGCTTTTATCGGTTGAAGAAGCAGCTGCCCTTGAACCTGAGCTTGAGCGTTGTGCAGCCTGCCTGCTTTTATTTTGATTTTTTTGATTACTGTTTTTATTATTAGCCATATTAATTCTCATCGCCTTTCCGGCTACAAATATTGTAATTAAAATTCCTAACGCCTTTGTGTAGCCGGATAAGGCGCATAAGGAATTCAGCCATCTCAAAATTATGCCTTTGGCAAATTTTGAGGGCAATAAAATCGGGTTAGTGTAATTTTACACACTAACCTCTTTCGTTTATTTAACGGCAATTTCAATTATTCCCGCAAAAAGCGCAATTGCCCCGATTGCGTAATCATAAAATGAAAAATATTTTAAATAATTATTTTTAATAACATAAAGCAGAAGCTTGCAGGCAAAAAACGAAACAACACCCGAAAGAACAACTGCAATAATTCCCGAAATAATATTAACATAGGTTACACATCTTGCAATCTCTACTATGCCGCTGACAACAAGTATAGGTGCGCTTATGCTGATAAAATATCTGAAAGCGATTTTTCTGTTTGTGCCAAACAAGGCCGCAATTGAAACAACCAAGCAGCATATTGAAAGACCTGCAACGGGAAGCGCAAAAAACACCCCAACGGAAATAACTATTGCGCATAACACGGAAAGGTTGCTTCCCTTTTCATCACTTTTAAGCTTTAAAGAAGCAAGTATAAGAAGACTTGCAGTCAAAATAAAGCAAATTCCCTCGGAAATAAGATTTCCGTCGTAGGAATAAGAATTTAAAACGGAAAATACATTTGCTCCGTTACCGAGAGGAATTGCATAAACAATCATAAAAATATACGGTATAAAGGTGTAATACATAAACTTTCTTGAATTTGATGTTTTTTTCAAATCAAGGGTTTTGGTGAAAATCTCTTTACCCGTAAAAACAAATTCATAAACAAGGCGCAGAAAAACCTTATATGACGCAACGATTATACCGATTGCCATACCGATATGTATCAGCCCCGTTAATTCGGAGCAATTTGCTGAATACCTTGAAGCGAAATCATGAAAGATTGCAGAATGACCGCTTTCAGATAAGGGAAAAATAAAGGTCAATGCCTGACCGATTGACTGAAATATCGCCGTTATAATCGACACTGTTTCTACCTCCGTACATCTCGGCATTATCAAGATAATAGCCGAATCTAACATAAGAATAAGGATTGCTTGAACGCAAACTGCTTGAAGCAACAAGCTGATTTTTATAAAAAATATCGTTTTCGCTGACAACAGACCAAAGCATTATTTTCCCTCCTCAATTGAGCGGTTGAGAAAATCAAGAGCATCCGAAAGACCTCCGAGCTCGTCAATAAGTCCGCATTTAACTGCGCCCTCTCCGTCAAGCACGGTGCCGACATCCATAACAAGCTCGCCCGTTTTCATCATAAGCTTTCTAAAATCTTTTCCCGATATTTTGGAATTGCTTTCAACAAAATTTACAATTCTGTCCTGCATTTTTTCAAAATACGAAAGCGTTTGCGGAACGCCGAGAACAAGCCCGTTCATTCTTACGGGATGAACAGTCATGGTTGCGCTCGGCACAATAAAGCTTTTTTTACAGGAAACGGCAAGCGGAACACCGATTGAATGGCCGCCGCCGAGAACAAGAGAGGCTGTTGGAGTTTTCATTGTTGAAAGAAGCTCTGCGATGGCAAGTCCTGCTTCTACATCTCCGCCGACCGTGTTCAATATTATCAACAAGCCGTCTATATCCTGACTTTCCTCGATAGCAACAAGCTGAGGAATAACATGCTCATATTTAGTTGTTTTGTTCTGACTCGGAAGAATATAATGCCCCTCAATTTGACCGATAACCGTTAAGCAATGAATAAAATGCCCGTTTTTCTTAACGGTTATTGAGCCTGTTTCAAAGCCTGCCTGCGAGGAGCCGCTATTTTCATCAGCATTAATATTTTCGTTTTCATTTTCTTTTTCAGACACTTAAACACTTCCTTTGTGTTATTATGTCCGAAAACTCTTATATATTGTATCATACAACAAAAAATAATTCAATATAATGATAAATTAATTATTTTTATTATAAAAAGATTGACACAAGTTAAACAATATTATAAAATAGATTGACAATTTTTTTAACAACTTGGAGGAATTGAAATGGGACTTACTTTGGCTCAAAAACTTATTAAGGCTCATCTTGTTGACGGTGAAATGATTCCCGGCAAGGAAATTGGTTTAAAAATTGACCAAACTCTTACTCAGGACGCAACCGGAACAATGGCTTATCTTGAATTTGAAGCAATGGGCGTTGACCGTGTTAAAACCGAAAAGAGCGTTGCTTATATTGACCACAACACTCTTCAAACAGGCTTTGAAAACGCAGACGACCACAGATATATTCAAACCGTAACTAAAAAGCACGGTATCTATTTTTCAAGGCCCGGCAACGGCATTTGCCATCAGGTTCATCTTGAAAGATTCGGTATTCCCGGAAAAACACTTATCGGCTCCGACAGCCACACACCTACCGGCGGCGGTATCGGTATGCTTGCAATGGGTGCAGGCGGACTTGACGTTGCCGTTGCTATGGGCGGCGGTACATATTATATTCCAATGCCGAAAATGACAAGAATTAATCTTCACGGCTATCTTAAGCCCTGGGTTTCCGCAAAGGATATTATTCTTGAGGTTTTAAGAATAATGAGTGTTAAAGGCGGAGTAGGTAAAATTATTGAATACGGCGGAGACGGAGTTAAAACATTAAGCGTTCCCGAAAGAGCAACCATAACAAATATGGGTGCAGAGCTCGGTGCAACAACATCTATTTTCCCGTCTGATGAAATTACTCTTGCATTTCTTAAAGCACAGGGCAGAGAAAGCGATTGGACAGAAATTCTTCCCGACGCTGACGCAGAATATGATGAGGTTATAGATATAGACCTCTGCTCGCTTGAGCCTATGGCGGCTTGCCCCCACATGCCCGATAAGGTAAAAACAACAGATGAAATAGGAAAAATTAAGGTTGACCAGGTTGCTATCGGCTCCTGCACAAACTCGTCCTATGTTGATATGATGAAGGTTGCTTCTATCCTTAAAGGAAAAACGATTGCCCCAACAGTTTCGCTTTGCATTGCGCCCGGCTCAAAGCAGGTGCTTAATATGCTTGCACTCAACGGTGCCCTTTCCGATATGATTAATGCAGGTGCAAGAATACTTGAATCAGCCTGCGGTCCCTGTATCGGAATGGGACAAAGCCCTAACTCAAAGGGTGTTTCATTAAGAACCTTTAACAGAAATTTCGAAGGCAGAAGCGGAACAAAGGACGCAGGAATTTATCTTGTTTCTCCCGAGGTTGCTGCTGCTTCGGCTCTTACGGGTTATCTTACAGACCCGAGAGAGCTCGGCGAAGCACCGAGCGTTGTTATGCCCGATAAATTCATTGTTAACGACAATATGATTGAGGCTCCTGCTTCTCCTGAGGAGGCAGACAAGGTTGAGGTTTTGAGAGGTCCGAATATTAAGCCGTTCCCGCAAACCGAGCCGCTTCCCGAAAGCCTTGAAGCAAAGGTTATGCTCAAGGTTGGCGACAATATTACAACAGACCATATTATGCCGGCAGGAGCAAAGATACTCCCCTATCGTTCAAATATTCCGCATCTTTCTCAATACTGCTTTGCAGTTTGCGACGAAAGCTTCCCCGAAAGAATTAAAGCAGAGGGCAAGGGCTTTATAGTTGGCGGTGCAAACTACGGACAGGGCTCAAGCCGTGAGCACGCAGCACTTGTTCCGCTTTATCTCGGCGTTAAAGCAGTTATAACAAAGAGCTTTGCAAGAATTCACGTTGCAAACCTTGTTAATGCCGGAATACTCCCCTTTACATTTAAAAACGAAAACGATTACGATAAAATTGAGCAGGGCGACGAGCTTGCGCTTGACGGTATAAGAGAAAAAATTGAAAAGAACGAAGCAGTTGTTCTTAAAAATATCACAAAAGGCGAAGAATATGAGCTTGATTCTTCTCATCTTTCAGACCGTCAAAGAGATATGCTTTTATGCGGCGGCTTGCTTGACTACACAAGAGAAATGAACAAATAATCAGGAAAGGTGTGTAAATATAATGGATAATGAAAAGCTTGCAATAGACGAGGCAGTTGAAAAATTCCGTGCATTAATGGAGGGTCAGCTTGCAAGAGCTAAAAAAATTAAAGAGGATAAGGATTTTGTTGATTATTCAAAGCTTGACACAATCGTTATCGGTATCTGCGGCGGCGACGGCATTGGCCCGATTATAACAAAGGAAAGCGAAAGAGTTCTTGCTTTCCTTCTTAAAGATGAGGTTAAATCCGGAAAGGTTACCTTTAAGGAAATAGACGGACTTACAATTGAAAACAGAGCCGCCTGCCTTAAAGCAATCCCGGATGATGTTCTTGAAGAGTTAAAGGCATGCAATGTTATTCTTAAAGGACCGACAACCACTCCCCGTCAGGGCGACGGATGGCCGAATGTTGAATCGGCTAATGTTGCAATGAGAAAGGAGCTTGACCTTTTTGCAAATATGAGACCGGTTAAGGTTCCCGAGGAAGGCATTGACTGGACCTTCTTCCGTGAAAACACAGAAGGTGGCTACGCAGTTGGCTCATACGGCGTTAACATTACCGACGACCTTGCAGTTGACTTTACCGTTGCAACTCAAGAGGGCTGCGACAGAATTGCCCGCCTTGCTTATGAATACGCAAGAAAAAACAAGAAAGGCAAGGTTTCAATTATCACAAAAGCAAACATCATCAAAACAACCGACGGAAAATTCCTTAACACCGCAAAGAAAATCGGCGAGGAATATCCCGAAATCGTTACTGATGACTGGTATATAGACATCACAACCGCAAAGCTTATCGACCCGATGAGAAGAAAGGACTTTAAGGTTTTTGTTCTTCCTAATCTTTACGGAGATATTATTACTGACGAAGCTGCTGAATTTCAAGGCGGTGTCGGTACGGCAGGCTCTGCAAACATCGGCAAAAAATATGCAATGTTTGAAGCAATTCACGGCTCTGCACCGAGAATGATTACAGAGGGACGAGGAAAATATGCAGACCCTTGCAGTATGCTTCGTGCTTCTGCTATGCTTCTTTCTCACATTGGCTATCAGGACAAGGCAGAAGCACTTGAAAGGGCTCTTGATATTTGTATGCTTGAAGAAAAGAAGCTTACCGTTACCGGAAGAGACACAGGCTGCACATGTGAGGAATTCGGTGATTATGTTATGGAAACAATAACGAAATTATCGAAATAAGGTTGATTAAAGAGAGAGGAAAACGGTATGGATAAAAAAGAAGAGATTTCTATTTCCGTTATTAAAAGACTTCCCCGCTATTACCGATTTTTACAAAGCCTTAAAGAAAACGGCATTATAAGAATCAGCTCCAAGGAGCTTGCAAACAGAATGGGACTTACTGCTTCGCAGATACGCCACGATTTTAACTGCTTCGGCGGCTTCGGTCAACAGGGCTACGGATATAATGTTCCCGAGCTTCACGCTAAAATCGGAGAAATACTCGGAGTTGGCATTGAGCGCAAAGCAATTTTAATCGGTGCAGGTAATCTCGGAAAGGCTGTTTGCAACAAGATTTTCGGAGTTAACAGCGGATTCAGGCTTATTGGTATTTTTGATAAAAACGAAGCAATTTGCGGAAATATGATTAAAGGAATACCCGTTAGAAATATTGATTATCTTGAAAATTTCTGTATAGACAACAAGCCTGCCTGCGCAGTTATTTGCATTCCCTCAAACGATATGAAGGAGCTTACGGATTTACTTGTTAATTTAGGAATTAAAAGCTTTTGGAATTTCAGCAATTACGATATTGCAATGGCACATCCCGAGGTTCTTGTTGAAAATGTTCATTTAACCGACAGCCTTATGACGCTCGGCTATCTTACGGCAGCGGAGGGCAGGCAAAGTGATTAGAATAAGCACAAAGGAAATAGTTGATTTGCTTCCATACGATCAAAACAAAGCAATTATTGTTGAAAAAAAGCCTTTATTAAACACAACGCAGTTTAAGGCTTCGTACAGCGTTATTGATTTTGAAAGGAAAGCAAAAGAGGTTTTAACAAAAAGTGCCTATCTGTTAAAAAAATTCGGCTCCTCATACAAGCAGATAAGCGAAACTATACCGAATTTTGTTCAATGCAATGCCGCAACGCTTTATGACAGGCGCATACTTGTTCTTTATCCAAACGGCGAAGCGGGAATTTTTGAGAGGGACGGAGAGCTTTCTTGGAGCGGATATTTTAAATATCACGACCACCCTGTTAAATCACTTGCTCTTGAAAACAAATACTTTTGGTGTATCTGCCCTGCCGAAAACTGTGCAATAAGATACACCTGCCAAAATATGCAGGTTGATTTAAGAATAGGCGGTAAAGACGCTTCAACCTTTGAGAGCCCAACACATATTTCCGTTTATAACAATGATATTTATGTTTGTGCATCCGGAAATAAGGTTAGAAAAATCGACGGTATGAATTTTACTGTTTCCGATTACATTACCTTTGAAGAATCGGTTTATCAATATTATAATTTCGGAAAATATTCTATTGCCGTTTTAGCAAGCGGAACGTATCTGCTTGAAGACAACAAATAATCTGTTTAAAAAAGCTTTATAAAATAATCGGGCGTAATTAGGATTCAATTTCTGATTACGCCCGATTATTAATTTAAACAACCTATTTCGTCAAGCATTTCCTTTAATATATCGGCAGAATGCTTAAACTTTCTTTTTTCCTCGGAATTAAGTGAAAGCTCGAGTATTTCACGAACTCCATTTCTGTTAATAACGGAGGGAACTCCTATATAAATATTCTTTTCGTCATACTGTCCGTTAAGATAAGCAGACACGGTAAACACGGAATTTTCATCGTTTAATATTGCTCGTGTTAATCGAGAAAGCACCATACCGATACCGTAATATGTTGCCTTTTTTGCTTTAATAATTTCGTATGCAGAATCTCGCACGCTGACGGCAATTTTCATTAAAACGCTCATCATATTTTCATTATAGCTTTCAAGCTGACTGACCGGCAAGACGGATATTTGCGCATTGCTCCATGCAACAAATTCAGAATCGCCGTGCTCGCCGATAACATAGGCGTGAACATTTCGAGGATTGAGCTTAAAATAATCGCTCATCATATATCGAAGGCGTGCCGTGTCGAGCGTTGTTCCTGTTCCGAGCACCCTTTCGGGAGGAAATCCCGACAAGTCAAGCACAACCTTTGTCATAACATCAACAGGATTACTTGCAACAAGAAAAACACCTTTAAAGCCGCTTTCAACAACAGGCTTTACTATCGTTTTAAAAACCTTATAATTCTTTTGAAGAAGATCACGGCGTGTTTCTCCTTCAAGCTGAGGAGCGCCTGCGCAAATAACAACCAAATCCATATCGGCGCAATCCTCATATTCGCCCGCATAGATTTTCATACTGCTTGGTGCAAACGGCAAACCGTGTGATAAATCGGCGGCCTCTCCCATTGCCCGTTCTTTATTAATATCAATTAGGCAAAGCTCATCGCATATATCCTGATTAAGCATTGAATATGCAAAGCTCATTCCAACCATACCTACGCCTACTATTGCAACCTTTTTGCTATCATTCATCATAAAAAATCACCCGAAGGTATTATTGCCATACTTTCGGGTGATAATTCTTTTTAGCAACGGATTTATCTCGCTTAATTATTTTAAATTTCATATAAAAATTTAAAGCAATATGTTTTAGCGATTTCACCGGTGTCATATTTAATTTTAGGGTTTGTTTCGGGAGAGCCCAAAGGAGTCATACCTGCCTTTTCGGCTACACGCTTTGAAGCGGTATTTTCAATATCGCAGATATAAATGATTTCGTGAATATCCTGCGTTTTAAAATAATCAAGCACTGCCGAAACACATTCTGTTGCAACGCCTTGATTATTATATCTGAAATCAATCTTTTCGCAAAGGGAAAAGCGGCCTTCCTTTGAACCGTAAGGAGTTACATTAACAAGACCGATAATCTTCCCCTTAAACTCAATACCCCAGTAATAATAATCTTTTTTATGATATTTAAGGCATCTTCCGAAGCAAAGCTTGAACGCCTCAAAAGGAGTAAAAGCCCTGCGGCAAATGGAAAAACGAGAGATTTCCTCGGAAGTGTACCAAGGATATACGGAAAAAATATCCCAAGGATAAATTTTTCTTAGAGTAAACCGTTTTGTTTTTATTTTTACAGTTCCTGTTTTGCTCATATCACTTAAAGAACAACGGAAGCTTTTCAAGGAAAATAATGTCGTCCCTGTCAGCCGCATCTCCCTCTGCAAGAGGCGCACAGCAGGCAACAATATCGGCTCCAAATTCATTAACAAGCCTTTTGACTGCTTCGATTGATTCGCCTGTTGATATAACATCATCAACAATAAGAACTCGCTTATCCTTTAACAAATCGCCGTCCTCGTGGCCGAGATAAAGATACTGTGTGTTCTGCGTTGTTATGGAATTAACGGGAACCTTAACGGGATTATCCATATAAACCTTAACGCCCTTGCGAACAACAATATACTTTTTGCCGCTCTGCTTGCTCATTTCATATGCAAGAGGAATGCTTTTTGCCTCGGGAGTTACTATGTAATCAAACTCGGGAGCTTTTTTTATAAGCTCTGCGGCACATTTTTCCGTTAATTCAACATCGCCGAAAAGAATAAAAGCCGCAATATCCAATTTTTCGCTTACAGGGAATTTCTGCAATTCTCTTTCAATACCTGCAATTTTTAAAGTATAAGTGTTACTCATAATAATTTTTCTCCTAATTCAACACCGCCGATGATATGAAAATGAAGATGCATAACGGTTTGACCGGCATCACTACCGCAGTTATTAATAACTCGATAGGAGGAAATGCCCTCGCTTTTCGCAATCTCGGGAATTTTTTCAAAAATATGCGCCACATATTTACTGTTTTCGGCAGTAACATCATTAACGCAATCAATATGAATTTTAGGAACAACAAGCACATGAACGGGGGCAACGGGATTTATATCCCTAAAAGCATAAATCATATCGTCCTCGTAAACCCTTGTGCTTGGAATATCTCCGTTAATTATACTACAAAACAAACACATATTTTTCATCAGCCTTTCGAATTTATTTTATTAAGCCTTTGATTATATCACAGGCACTTTCGAGTGCAAAATCAAGCTTTGACAAATCCTTTGCACCTGCCATGGCGGAATCAGGTCTTCCGCCGCCACCGCCGCCTGCGAGCTTTGCGGTTTCGCGAACAAGGTCTCCCGCTTTAACTCCCATTGCAATTGCCTTCTTTCCGCAAACCGCAACTATTGAAGCCTTTTCGCCGTTAATTCCGGCAATAACGCCAACCGTGCTTTCTCCCTTTTCTTTAAGGTCATCACCCATTTTTCTGAGAGCATCGGGAGTTACGCCGTCAAGCTTTGCAATATATACATTTAAGCCGTTAATATCAATAGGCTTACTGAACAAATCAGCACTCTTTAATTTTGTTATTTCCGAGTTAAGAGCGGATATTTTCTTTTCATTAGCCTTGTTTTCGGCAACAACTGCCTCAACCTTGCTTTCAACCTCGCTTTCAGAGGTTTTAAGAACGCCTGCAAGCGTTTTTAAGGTTTTATCCGAGGAATTAATAAGGTTAATAAGATTAGCACCTGTTACCGCCGTTATTCTTCTTACACCGGAGGCAACCGAGCTTTCGCCCGTTATTTTAAACAAGCCGAGCTGACCGCTGTTTGAAGCGTGAGTTCCTCCGCAAAATTCGGTTGAAAGCTCGCCCGCCTTAACAACCCTTACAACATCTCCGTATTTTTCGCCGAAGAGCATCATTGCGCCTGTTTTCTTTGCCTCTTCAATAGGCATTTCCTGCATAGTAACGGTTTGTGCACTCATAATGAAATCATTAACAATTGCTTCAACTTGGCTGATTTCTTCAGCGGTTAAAGCATTGAAATGAGTGAAATCAAATCTAACCTCTTTATCATTAACAAGCTGACCTGCCTGCTCAACATGATTGCCGAGAACCTTGCGCAATGCGGCTTGAAGAAGATGAGCAGCGGTATGGTTTCTCATAACAGATTTTCTGAAATCCTCATCAAGAGAAGCCTTAACACAATCTCCTAACGAGATTGCTCCGTTTGAAACAACACCCTTATGAAAATAAATTGAATCATCATTTTTAGAGGTGTCTGCAACTGCAAAGGAGCTGCCGTTGCCGAAGATAACGCCTCTGTCGCCAACCTGACCGCCCGACTGTGCATAAAAAACTGTTTTGTCAAGAACAACTGCGCCCTCCTCGCCGGCTCCGAGAGCATCAACGAGCTCGCCGTCTGCATTAACGAGTGCACAAACCCTTGCATCACATTCAAAATCGGTGTAGCCCAAAAATTCAGTTGAGCTTCCGTCAATTTTAATTGAAGAGCCCTTCCAAGCGTCTGCACCTGCATCCTTACGGGCGGCTCTTGCAGTATCCTTTTGATTTTGAAGAAGCTCATTAAAGCGCTCCTCATCAACGGTTATTCCCTTTTCTTCAAGAATATCCTTCGTTAAATCAAGCGGGAAGCCATAGGTATCGTTTAATTTAAAGGCATCGTCGCCGCTGAAAACTTTGCCGTCCATTTTAGAAACATAATCATCAAGCATGGCAAGTCCGCTGTCTATCGTTTTTCCGAAGGATTCCTCCTCTGCAAGAATAACCTTAACAATAAGCTCACGCTTGGAATCAAGATAATCATAAGCGGAAATATTTTCGTCAACAACGGTATTAACAACCTTATAAAGAAACGGCTCATTAACACCTAAAAGCCTTCCGTGGCGGCAGGCACGGCGGATAAGACGGCGAAGAACATAGCCTCTACCGTTATTAGACGGGATAACGCCGTCTGCAATCATAAACACAGAGGAGCGAATATGGTCTGTTATAACACGAAGGGAAACATCCTTCTTTTCGTCCTCATGATATTTAACACCTGCAATCTCGGAAATCCTTTTCATTATATTTTGAACAGTATCTACCTCAAAAAGATTATCAACACCCTGCATAATGCACGCAAGGCGTTCAAGGCCCATACCCGTGTCTATATTCTTTTGAGCAAGCTCTGTATAATTTCCGTTTCCGTCATTATTAAACTGGCTGAAAACATTATTCCAAAATTCAGTATATCTGTCGCACTCGCAGCCCGGTCTGCAATCGGGGCTATTGCAGCCGTATTTTTCGCCTCTGTCAAAATAAATCTCGCTGCACGGACCGCATGGACCCTGACCGTGCTCCCAGAAATTATCCTCTTTTCCGAGCCTTACAATATGCGATGGGTCAACACCGACCTCTTTTGTCCATATATCAAATGCTTCGTCATCATTTTCATAGATAGTAACCCAAAGCTTATCAACAGGCATATCAAGAACATCCGTGCAAAACTCCCAAGCCCATTTAGTTGCCTCGTGCTTAAAATAATCGCCAAAGCTGAAATTGCCGAGCATTTCAAAATAAGTGCCGTGGCGAGCGGTTTTACCGACTCTTTCAATATCAGGAGTTCTTATACACTTTTGGCAAGTGGTTACCCTTGTTGCCGGAGGAGTTACCTCGCCCGTAAAATACTTTTTCATTGGAGCCATACCCGAATTAATTAAAAGCAGGCTCTTATCGTTATTTGGTATAAGAGAAAAGCTGGGTAATCTTAAATGCCCTTTACTTTCAAAGAATGAAAGATATTTTTCTCTTAAATCGTTTAATGATGTCCATTCCATAGCTTTACTTCCTTAAATATATGATAAGGCAATAAACAGTAATTCAAATCACGGTTCGGATTGCTTTTTATTGCATAATTTCTTATTCGATTAAAAATTAACGCAGTATAATCGGAAATTTGTTATTATAAACCTAATTATGCTTGAAAACAAATAGGCTAACTGAAACAAATTATATTTTAACAAAAGTTCAAGGGCAACCGCTAAGCTGCCCTTATCTTTAATCAAAGCTTATCAACAAGTTTTTTGAGTTCAATGATTTCGTCCTTGGTAAAGGTTAAGCCCTTGCTCATCTTTGAGTGGTCGGGAGACCAATCTCTGACATCAATTTTCGGCTCACGGCCATTCCAAGAAATCATATTTACTTCTCTCGTCCAACCCCTTGCTGTTTCGGAAATTACTCCGATATGCTCTGTGATTTCGTATTTGATCTCAGGCATTATTACTCCTCCTTTTCTTATTTATTTTAAATTTTCAACAATGTTTTTTGTATCTCTTGCAATCATAAGCTCTTCATTGGTTGCAAGGATAAATACTCTTACCTTATCGGACGGAAGCGTTAATTCCGCTTCTGCACCCTTAACGGTTTTTTGGTTTATTGACTGATTGATTTCAACTCCGAGGAAGCCGAGATAAGAACAAACCTTTGCACGAAGCCAGAAGCCGTTTTCGCCGATACCACCTGTGAAAACGATAGCGTCAACGCCGTTCATTGCGGCAACATAGGAGCCGATATATTTTGCAATTTGATATGCCTGCATTTCGTGGGCAAGAATTGCTCTTTCATCGCCCTCATTTTGCTTTGCAACAACATCTCTGTCGTCTGAAAATCCGCCTGAAATAGCGCTTACACCCGACTGCTTATTGAGGATTTCCTCAACCTCCTGCGGAGAAAGGCTTAATTTCTGCATAAGGAAGGTTACAACAGACGGATCAATTCCGCCGGAGCGTGTGCCCATCATAAAGCCGTCAAGCGGAGTGAAGCCCATTGAGGTATCGAATACCTTGCCGAATTTAACTGCTGCAATTGATGAGCCGTTTCCGAGATGGCAGGTAATAATTTTTAATTTTTCAATATTTTCACCCATAACATCGGCACATCTTTGGCTGATATATTTATGTGAGGTGCCGTGGAAGCCATAACGCCTAATGCCGAAATTTTCATAATACTGATAAGGCAAAGCGTACATATAAGCCATAGGAGGCATTGTGCTGTGAAAAGCAGTATCAAAAACGGCAACCTGAGGAACCTTGGGACCTAACACGGCGAGGCATGCCTCATAGCCTTGCAGGTTTGCAGGATTATGAAGAGGTGCGAGAGATTTGAAATTTTCAATATCGCGCTCAACGGTTTTATCAATAAGAACGCTTTTAGTATATTTTTCTCCGCCGTGAACAACACGGTGGCCTACTGCGTCTATTTCATCAAACGAATCAATAACCTTAAGCTCACCCTGCGTCATAAGCTCCATAACGGTGTTGAACGCATCTATGTGAGTTTTATTTTCCTTATCGAAAATAATTTTCTTTCCTTTTGCGCTGTAAATAATATTATTTTCGCCGCCCTTAATTTCAAGGCCGATTCTTTCTATTGTTCCTTTGCATATTACAGACTCGTCTTCCATTTCTATTAACTGGAATTTGAGCGAGGAGCTGCCGCAGTTGATAACAAGAATTTTCACAAATATTTCCTCCGTATATTGCAATTTTATTTATATAATATATAATAATATATATAAATAGTCAATGTCAAGTAATATTATAAAATTTAGGTGTTTTTTATGAATATAGGAATAATATGCGAGTTTAATCCCTTTCACGCAGGGCACAAATACCTTATTGAAAGCGTTAAAAAGGAAAACTGCGGGATAATTTGCTGTATGAGCGGAAATTTCGTTCAAAGGGGCGAATTTGCGGTTTACGACAAATTCAAAAGAGCAAAAACCGCTCTTGAAAACGGAGCGGACCTTATTATTGAGCTTCCCTGCGAGCAATCCACTCTTTCAGCAGAGGGCTTTGCTAAATCCGCCTGCTCACTTCTTGAAGCAACGGGAATAACTGATAAAATTGCATTCGGTGCCGAAACGGATGACACTCAAAAGCTTATTGAAACGGCGAAAATGCTTCAAAGAGATGACATTAGGAAAAGAATACTGCTTGAAATGAAAAGCGGAATTTCCTACCCTGCCGCACGCAGAATTGCAACAGGATGCGAAGTGCTTGATTATCCCAATAATATTTTGGGAGTTGAATATATAAAGGCAACAACCTTGCCTGTTGAGGCTGTTAAAAGAATAGGAAAGGGGCATGATACGGACGATATAAAATACAGTGCCTCTGCAATAAGAAAAACGCTTAATGAAAACGAAATTTCTTCTCTTTACAACTGCGAAAGGGCGGTCTTATATAAGCTTCGCAATATGAGCCGCAGCGATTTTGCAGGAATTGCAGATGTTACCGAGGGGCTTGAAAACAGAATTTACGATGCCGTTAGAGAAGCGCAAAGCCTTGATATGCTTTATGATTTGATTAAATCAAAAAGATATACGCTTTCAAGGATTAAGCGAATAGTTTTAAGAAGCTTTCTTTCAATTGAGGGTTCAAACACGGACGCCCCCTATATCCGAATTTTAGGCTTTAACGGTAAAGGCCGAGAAATGCTTGGGGAAATGAAGAAAAAGGCACAAAAGACGATTGTTTCACGCATAGGAGACTGCGAAGGCTCTGCTTTAACCTGCTTTGAAAGAGAATGCAGATACACCGATATATATAATTTAGGATATAAAAAACCTTTGCCCTGCGCAACAGAGCAAAGGAGTCAAATAGTTGTTATATAACTGAAAAATTCCTCTTTCGTCATAATCGAATTGAGATAGCTTAAAAAAGAATTTGTTGAAAGAAACTCCGGGAGATTAAGAGCTTTCAGGAGTTTCTTTTTATTTTCCCTTGCGTTCGGACAACCTGATATGCCTGCTTCAAGCAAATCGTAATTTGTTATAAGCTCTCGGTCTTCGGAAAAGGCACATTCAACCCTTGCTCCTTCAAAAAGCTCCTTTAACAGCTTATCGGACAAACCCTCAACACCGAGCTTTCCCTCCTTTGACGGCTCGGATTTTCTTTTTTCCTTTCCGTAAATATCGGGAATATAGATATGCTTTATTTTATCCTTTGGGATACCGCAGGAGATATAATTTCTTATTTGAAAGCCCGAGCTGTCGGAATCGGTTATTATGATTATTCCCCGTTCATCGGCAAGCCTTCTTATAAAATTAAGTCGCTCCTTGTCCTTATATATATGAAAGCCGTTTGTTTCGATAATCAGAGCGTCTAATATATTTGAAAGCTTTATTTTATCATATTTACCCTCAACGATAACTGCTTCATTAATCTTAATCATAGCTAACCTCTTTTGAAATAAGAAGAAGCTTTACCATAGCCTCTTCAAGCACCGTTCTGGGATTAACGGAGGTGCTTTTAAGCATATTATCCGCCTGCATTAATGCATCAAGGGATTTTCTTAATTGATTTACCGAAAGCGAGGCACAGTCTCGAGAGGCGTTTCTTAATGCAAATTCCCTGCCTCTGTAATTATAATATTCGGCAACATCTTCATAAGAAAGCCCTGCCGTTTTTGCACATTTGACTCTGTACATATCGACATAGCAATTTGATATAACGGACAAAACGGAAATAGGATCCTCCTTTGAAGCGAAAAGAGAATTAAGAACGGAATATGCCTTTTCGTAATTACCTTTAAGCATTTCACGGGACAAATCAAAAACCTTTGCTTGAAGAGATTTAACGGCAATTGAAGAAATAATTTCTTTTGTTATTTCTCCGCCGTTAACATAAGAGGATAGCTTTTCAACCTCATTGAGAAGCGTTTTCATATCGCTTCCGCTGACGGAAATTAAATATTTGGCATTATCCTGCGATAATACGGCTCCTCTTTTTTTACAGCCGTTGATGAGCACACGCACCAAATCACGCTCTGTTCTTTTTTCAAGGCAAACCGATGAGCCGTGCTTTGCAAATGCGGCTTCAACACCCTTCCACCTTGCGCTCTTTTTTATGTCCGGCTCTATTGAATCATATCGGAAAACAATAACGGTTGTTTCGGGAATGTCGCTTAAATATTCCTTAATCATTTTGCAGTCGTTATCGCTTTTATCAAAGGGATAATCACACACAAGAATAAAATTACAGCCGCCCATCATAGGAAGCATATCGGCGTCTTTAAGTATTTCCTCGATAGGCGTTTTTTTGCCGTTAAACTGATGAAGATTAAAATCCTCAAAAGCCTTATCAACAAGCTTTTCCTTTAACACACCGACATAGTATTCCTTTAAATAGGATTCCTCGCCGTAAATAAAATAAGCGTTTGAAAAGCTTTGCGCTTTTATTTGCTCCTTTAATTTTTCTTCGTCTAACTTAGCCATTTGCTTACTCCCTGCAAATAATAACCGTTTTCATCTATTTTATATATGAAATCCTGTTGATATGAGGATTTTAAATCATTTGAATTAAATGACAGGCGGGTGCCGTCAACTGTTAAATTGTAAATTTGCATATCACCGTTATAGATATATTCTACATTAAAGCCCTGCCATAAATCAACATTAAAATAAGGACTTGTTGAAATATTAATATTTTCATCGGGAAATTCAATGCTGTGAACTCCCGAATAATTCAAAGCTTCAAAATTTTGAGCAAGGCGTGCCGAATAAATACTTGTATTTTGAACCGCAACAAGAACAAGGCTTAATGAATTAGAGGATATTATAGCTTGAGCCGTATAGTACTGATTATATTCCCTGCAACCGAACACTGCACAATATTCACTGTTATACACAATAACACAGGTTGAATATCTTCCCGAAACAGTTCTTACAAATGTGTTATTATTATCAATCAAATTTGCAGTCAACACGGAGATTGCAAAAACAAGCGCAGAAGCAATTGCACATATTTTTAAGGTGTTTTCCTTTTTATTAAGAAAGCCTACTGCAAAAATGATAAAAACACCGGCAATTGCGAGAGCATAAACGGGACTGTCTATATTAACACAGGAATACCTGAAATCGGCAAAAAAATCTGCGCAATTAAGCATTATATGCGTTACACACCTTATAACGAACACAAGCACATTGGAAATGAAGCCAACGCCGTTAAGAAAAACAAAAAGAATACCGGCAACAAGAAGCACCTGAGTCAGCGGAATTGCTATTAGATTTATAATGAAAACAACCGTGCTGACCGCCCCAAACATTAAATACATAACGGGAAAGGTTGTTATATACACGCAAATTGTTGAAAGAAAAATATCTATAAAATAACGAATATATTTGTTTTTAAAATGTATAATCCGAGCAATTCGAGGTCTTATTATGCAAAGGCCGATTACTGCCGTAAAGGTTAGCAAAGCACCGGCATCTGTTACGGCAAACGGATTAAGGCAAACAAGAAATGCCGCAAAGCCGAGTGAATTTAAGCCATCGCTTTTCTTTTTAATCAAACCGCCGATAATCAAAACAAGCATCATTATGCCTGCTCTTATCATTGATTTTGAAAATCCTGAAAGCGCAATATAAAACAGAATAACAAGGACTGTTACAAAGGAAACAGGAATATTCGGCACACGAAGCTTTTTTAGAAGGAAAACCAAAAATGCGGTTAGAATAGATAAATGCAAGCCTGAAACGGCAGTTAAATGAGTTATACCGCAGGACTTGAAATTATAATAAGCCCTTGTGCTTAAATAACACTTATCCCCTGTTAAAACCGCAAGTGCAAGAGCACCGTTATCTCCGCCGATTTTACTGTTAAATACTTCTCTTAAATGCTCTCTGAACAACAAAACATATTTGTTAACGCTGAAAATTTCGCCTCTAACGGCTCCTGCACTTCTTAATGTTCCTTTAAGAAAAATGCCGTCGTCATAGCTGCCAAAGGATTCAAAGCCGTTTTCCGCAAAGGAATAAAAGGAAATAACGGCTTCAAACGACTCATAATAATCATATTCAAGCGGCTCCTCGCAATATATGGTTAGCTTAATATTTTGAGGAGAAGACGGCGAGCCGATACTGTTTGTTTTAACTACATACGAATAGCTTTCTCCGGAGGTGTTCTCTTCAAGGTCAACAATATAAACCTCTGCTTCAAGCGTTTTTCCGCTAAGCTCAATTTGAGGAAGATAGGTAAAATAATAATTAACGCAAAAAACCAATGAAGCTCCCGCTATTGAAGCAAGACAAATTAAAACAGGAATAAATTTTCCCGCCTTCTTAAACAGTATTATAAACAGAAAACCAGCACCTGCAAGGCAAATGCCCGCAAGCGCTGATTTGATTCCGATTAAATTTAATACTATCAGAGTTAATGCAAAGGAAAATCCTATAATAGCAAAAATTCTTTTCATAGCATTTTATTTTTCTGCTTCAACGGGCTCAATAACAAAGCTATAGCTCTGCTTAACACCCTTTTTCATTATATAAGGCTCTCTGACAAACGCCTGACCCGGCAAATCTCCGCCTACGCCAAGCTGGAGATGATCTATATTAAGAGCGGTTATATCCTTATTATAAGGTATTTCGTGAACATGCTTTGTTTTGGCAAGCTGCTCAATTGTGTAATGATGAGCACTGAAATTGAACGGCTCGCTGAAATGAGAGGTAATCTTAAATCCGTTTCCTGCCTTGTCTGTTATCGTAAAATAGCGAACATCTGCTCTGTTTGAGCTTTCCTGCGGACGCATATAGCGGTGTTCAAGATTAGTTACAGTTGATTTATAGGTGCTTATTTTTGCGCCTGTTTTACGGTCGCAATATGTTGCCTGCGGTCCTCTGCCATACCAATTAACATATTCCATTTTTCCGTCAAGCGTCATACGGGCACCGAACTTAATCATTTTTGCAGTCGGCACTGCACTGTAATAAACATAAATGCGTCTGTCGGGATAAATCTTATAGGTTGAAACAGAGTCTTTAAGAAGCGGAGTGCTCCAAGCAATATGCACCTCAACGCAGTTATCCTCACCTGCCGTAACAACCGTTTTAATTGCCTTTGCCTTATGGCTTGCGGTTCTCCATCTGTAATACGGATGAAGCGGAATTGTTTGCGGAACGAAATTGAAGGAATCAATATCGTTATCGGTTAACGCACGGAAATAATACGGTTCAAGTGGAGCTTTAAGCTTTTCTCTGCCATCCATTGAAATGCTGATTATTCTTCCGTTATCAATCTTAACCGAGAAAGCATCTCCCATAATTTCAACCTTATTGCCCTTTGTTGAATAATTAAGGTCGCCTTCTGCTTTTAAAGCAGTTGGCTGAGGCATAGGATTAAGGATAAACTGATCCCAGGCAATTTCGTAGTTTGATTTAAGACCGAGGGTTTTCTTTTTGGTGTAGAACGAAATTGTTAAAACAACCTCTCGATCATCGGGGAAGGAATTAATATCATAGGGAATTGTTATATAGGTTTCCGAAAGGGGCTCACACTCAAATTTATCGAGCTCGCCGGAAGCGATTATTTCGCCCTCTGCTTCAACCTGCCATCTGCAAACGAAGGAGGAAATATCGGTAAACAAAAATTTATTCTTAACCTTATATGTTCCCTTATTTACATCAAAGGCTTCTGTTTTAATTTCTGCATAAACCTTTTTAACCTCATAAATTTGAGGATGAACCGTTCTGTCTGCCGCAATAATACCGTTTGCGCAGAAATAAGTGTTTGAGCCTGCAAGAGCGGTTGTGTTTGGAATATCTATTGCAGGGCGTGGCTCGTCCTTGCAGAAATCGTCGCCGTAAAGCCACATATCCTTTCCGTCATCGCTGACCTTATGGATTGTTTGGTCAACAAAATCCCAAATAAAGCCGCCGCACATATTGTCGTACTTTTCAAAATCATCCATATACTCCTGGAAATTACCGAGGGAATTTTCCATTGAGTGAGCATATTCGCAAAGAAGAATCGGCTTGCCCTCATACATTTCGGGCTTAATCGGCTTACTGTCTGCCGCAAGCTGATTTGCAATATTATCATAAAGAGTAATTTTAATTTCTTCCTTGTTGCCGAGCTTTTGCATAATATCCGCAGTTGGATACATTCTTGAAATAACATCGCTCTTTGTTAAATCAAAGTCGCCCTCATAGTGGAACTGCCTTGTGTTATCAAGCTCAAGCGCAGCCTCCTTCATTTTGGCAAAGTTTGAGCCGTCGCCTGCTTCGTTGCCGAGACTCCACATAAAGATACAGGGATTATTTCTGTCTCTCAAAACCATACGCTGCATACGGTCAACAACAGCCTGCGTCCACATAGGATTGCTTCCGGGAACGCCCTTGCGCCTTACTCCGTGAGACTCAACCTCACACTCATCCATAACATAAAAGCCGTATTTATTGCACATTTCATAAAAATACGGATCATCGGGATAGTGAGAGGTTCTTATTGAATTGATATTATTTTGCTTCATAATATCAAGGTCCTGAGTATATCTCTCCCTTGGAACAGCCCAGCCGTGGTCTGCATCAAAATCGTGGCGGTTAACACCCCTAACCATAAGCGGCATTCCGTTGAAATAAATCTTTTCTCCCTTTATTTCAACCTGCTTAAAGCCAACCTTATATGTTTTAACGGCATAAAGCGTTTTGCCCATACTTAGCTTTATAACAAGAGTGTAAAGATTTGGATGCTCGGCAGACCATTTCTTTGGATTTTTAACCTCTGTTTTTAAAGAAAGAACAGTTTTATTAAAGGATATTTTATCGGAAACAGCGGCAAGCTCAATTTCTCTGCCCGTGTCGGAAATAAGATAAGCCTCTGCCGTTACCTTGCCCTTTTTGCCGCAATAGTTATTAACATAAATATCGAGCATAACCTCTGCGTTTTTATAGAAATTATCAAACTGCGTTCTGAAAAAGAAATCTCTTAAACAAACGGGGCTTTCTGCAAAAAGATAAACCTCTCTGTAAATTCCGCAAAGCCACCACATATCCTGATCCTCAAGATATGTTCCGTCCGAATATCTGAAAACCTTTGCACAAACCGTGTTTTCCTCGCCGTACTTAATATATTTGGTTATATTAAATTCGTGTGGAGTCATTGAGCCCTGACTGTATCCAACAAAGGTGCCGTTAACATAAACCTCAAGAGCCGCCTTTGCCGCACCGAAATGGATAAAGATTTCTCTGCCCTGCCAATCGTCGTTAAGAGAAAAGGCTCTGCGATAAAAGCCGATTTCCTGAAGCTTATGGTTAATTTTCGGTATTTCGTGCTTATTTCTGCTTATTGCCTTCGGAAAGGTGCTTGCATAGTAATAAGGAACGGAATAGCCCTCCGTTTGCCAAACTGACGGAACATTAATTTCGCCCCATTCAGAATCGTTAAAATCTGTTTTCTCGAAATTCTGCGGCTGATTATTAAGACCTGCCAATAAAATTTCCATTTTCCATTTAGGGATTGCTTATATTTGCTTTCTTCCCCTGAAAGTGCAGACTCAACATCATCATAAGGCATAGCGATAACATGGCCGTCCTCCTTATTGATTTTGATAACCTGCGGATTTTCCCATAACTGCTTTTCCATAAAATTTTACCTCAAAATATTTATATATGATATATATATAATAATATATAATAAAATAAAAGTCAACAATGCGGTATTTTTATAGACAAAACCTAATTGATTGTGTTATAATAATTTTAATATGTTAAACACGGAGGCAGCTATGATAGTCAGAGTTGATGAAAGCAATCTTGAAGAATATGAGAATTTCATTAAACGCCACCCGAAAGGACTTTTTCAGCATTCTTCAAAATGGGCAAGGGTTAAATCGGCCTGGAAATGGGAGGCAATAATGCTAAAAGACGAAAGCGGAGAAATTAAAGGCTCTGCCGCTGTTCTTATTAGATTTATTCCCGTTATTAAATATTCGCTGTTTTATGTTTGCAGAGGCTTTACTGCTGATGAAAACGATTTTGAAGCATTTGACGCCTTGTTTGAAGGTCTTCTTGATCTTGCAAAGGAATATAAAGCATACTGCATTAAGATTGATCCCGAAATTGTTATAGACAATCAGGAATACAAAAAGCATCTTATTGAAAAGGGCTTTACGGAATTAAACCCTGGCTGTATGGATTTTGAAAATGTTCAGCCGAGATTTGTTTACTGCTTTGATTATAACGGTCTTACCGAGGACGAGCTTATGCTGACCTTTAAGCCGGATTACAGAAACAGAATAAGAAAGGCTGCAAAAAAGGGCGTTGAAATTAAAATTTGCGGTGTTGAAGCGCTTGACGATTTTGTTAGAATAATGCACGAAACGGGAGAACGGGACGGCTTTTCAACAAGACCGAAATGGTATTTTGAAAAAATCCTTAACTGTATGGGCGAGGACGCAAGGCTTTATATGGCATATTATGAGGGACAGGCTATTGCCGGAACGCTTGCGATTCGTTGGGGTAAAAATGTTATGAAATACCAATACGGCGCCTCCTCAAACGCTCACAGAAATGTTTATCCGAACTATGCGCTTCAATGGGCAATGATTAAATGGGGACTTGAATGCGGCTGTGCCGTTTACGATTTCGGCGGTATCAGCGGCGATTGCCAAAATCCCGATAATCCGCATTACGGACTGTGGCGCTTCAAGCACGGCTTCGGCGGATATATGAAGGAATTTATCGGCGAATTTGATTATGTTATTAACAAGCCGATTTACAAACTATATAATTTAGCTATGGAGATTAAAAAGAAACTGTAATGAGCAGATATGTTATTGACAGACAAAAGCTATTAGAAAATATTGAAAAAATAAAAACGAAAGCAGGAGTTCCGATTATTGCGGTTGTTAAGGGCAACGGCTACGGCTTCGGAATTAAGGAATTCACCTCTGTTTTAAAGGAAAGCGGAATAAAGAGCTTTGCCGTTACGGAGGTTACCGATATTCCTGTTTTAAAGGAAATACTTGACGATGAGGAAATACTTGTTTTACGCTCAACCTGCATTGAGAGCGAGGCAAGAATCATTGCTCAAAACGGCTGCACGGCAACAATCGGCTCAACACTTGCCTGCGAGGTTATGAACAAAGTCTCGGCAGAGCTTGGTGTTAAAACAAAATGCCATTTAAAAATAGACACGGGTATGGGCAGATACGGCTTTATGCCGAGTGAAATTTCAAGAGCTATTGATTGCTACAAGGCAGAAAACCTTGAATTTACGGGAATATACACTCATTTTTCAAGTGCTTTTCGCAACGAGCCGTTAACAAAGGCGCAGCTTGTTTTATTTAAGGACTGCATTGCGCAGATTGAAAAGGCGGGATATAAAACGGGAACTGCACATTGCGCAAACTCCCCTGCTCTTTTAAATGTTGAGGATGTTTGCCTTGACAGCGTTCGCCTTGGCTCTGCATTTACGGGCAGGGTTATAACAAAAAGCAAAACCGGGCTTAACAGATTAGGAGCTCTTGAAGCAGAGGTTATTGATATTAAAACCGTTCCTGCCGGATATTCCGTTGGATATAACGGCACCTATAAAACAAAAAGAGAAACTAAAATAGCTATTGTTCCCATCGGTCATTATGACGGCTTCGGACTGACAAAGGAAAAGGAGCTTATTGATTTTAGATATGTTTTATCTGTTTTTAAGCAATTTCTTAAAAGAAAGCAAATGTATGTTAGAATTAACGGCAGAATGTTTCATGTTATAGGCGGCATAGGATTATCACACACGGCGGTTGACATAACGGGCACCGACATAAAATGCGGAGATGTTGCAAGCGTTGATATATCACCTCTTATGGTTAATCCGAGAATTGAAAGAGTTTATAAATAAAATAATCAAGCGGGCTAAAACAGTCCGCTTGATTTTTATTTAAACAATTTTTTAATTTGCTTTTCGATTTTTCTTTCATAAACAATATTAAAGTATTTCAGAGCAATTTCATAGAAAATGAAAACAATATTCATCAAAGCCGCAAAAGCAGCTATCATAGACACTGAAAAAACGCCGTCTTCAAAAAACGGGATGCCGAGAATATAAACGCAGATGATTTCCGTAAGTGCGATACAAGCATTAAAAATCGTAAGCTTTAAGGCTGCCGAAATTATTTTAGGCTTAACCTTATCAAGATACTGCTTAATTATGGGATAATAACCGAAGAAAAGAGTGTATATAATCGCAGATTCCTTTTGAGAAACGAGGATTAACGATAAAAATGCCGAAGCAAAATAAACGCAAAGGGCTGATTTTGCACCGAAGGTTTTGCAAACCATAACCATCAAAAAGCCAAGCACAAGCGGGGCAACATAGGTTAGCGAATAAAAAAATCCGCTGACAAACATCAAAACTACCGATAGAGCAGTTGACAATCCGCACACCGCCGTTTTAACAGAATTTTTCATATACTCACCTTAAAGCGTTAACATTTAAAACAATAAACATTATAGCATAAATTTTGCAAAAAATATGAATTAATCGTTAAATATCGCTAACTGTCAAATTTTCTTATTTACTTTTTAGGTATAATTATATATAATATTTAAGGTAAATATTTTTTTACAGGGGTGTAAAAAATGATAAAGAAAATTAGCTTAATTCTTTTATGCTTGGTTTTGGTTGCAACCTGCTTTGCCGCATGCTCAAAAAAGGAAGCAAACGAAGAGGAAGAAACAGGTCTTGAAGGAGTTGCAGAGGAATACGGCTTTGAAACGGACGAGAACGGTAACGAGGTTGCCGTTGTTTACGGAGAAGACGGAAAAGCCTATGTTATTGACCAAAACGGCAACAAAACAGGCGAAATAATAAATGTTTCCACCACAAAGAAAGAGGAAGAAAAAACCTCATCTAATACTCCCGGCTATTCTCCCGAGAAGCAGCCGGACCGAGAAGATGTTGATAACAACACTAAGGACGAAACGGGAACAACAAAAAGTGAGCTTACAACGCTTCCGTTTGACGAGGATGTTGTTCCGTCAACCTCTGCAAGCGGCACTCCCGTTCAATTCAGCGATAAGGATATTAAAACCTTAACAAATATGCTTGAGGTTCCCTATCTTTATACTGCAAGCTACGAAAATTCAAGCAAGGTTCCGATCGGCGTTGCAACCCATGTTGCATGCTGGATGCTTCAAAGAGAAAATCTTAACACAAACACCTTTGCAAGCGGCACGGTTGTTATTGATTTATTTAATTACTTTGCAAGAACGGTTGTTCAGTTTAAAACAGACTGCAATACATATACATCTGATAGCGCAGTTAACCCCGCACCGATAAAGTATGACAGTATAAACGATACATTTTCAATAACCTCAGGATCATACGAAAAGGCAACTCACACGATTGAGATAACAAAAATCGAAGACCTCGGCGGTAATAACTATTATAAGGTTATTGCAAGTGTTGACGGCATTGATAAATCCTGCAAGGCAAAAAATCTTGTTGCCGTTATTCAGAAAAACAAGCTTGACACAAGCCTCGGATTTTCAATCAAGGCTCTTAAATGGGCATAAATTTTCAATCAAAAAAATTAAGTCTCCGCTTTTGCGGAGACTTTTTTATGCCTAAAAATCAATATAGCTTTTCGCCGTTTTCAATTGCAGAAATTTGATCTACTCTCGTTTGATGTCTGCCGCCTTCAAATTCCGTGTTTAAAAAAACATCAACAAGCTCAAGAGCAAGTCCGGCACCGACAACTCTTGCACCGAGACAAAGGCAATTTGCGTCATTATGGGCTCTTGTGAATTTTGCACTGAAATAATCGGAGCAAACAGCGGCTCTTATACCCTTAACCTTATTTGCCGCCATGGAAATTCCAACGCCTGTTCCGCAGCAAAGAATTGCTTTTTCACACTCACCGCTCATAACCGCATCGCAAGCCTTTTGAGCGGCTATGGCATAATCGAATCTTTCGGGTGTGTAGCAACCGAAATCCTTATACGCAACGCCGATTGAATCAAGATAATTTTTAATTTCTGTTTTGAGCGGAAATCCCGCATGGTCTGAACCGAGAGCAACCATAATTTTCAACAACCTTTCGTTATTTTTTTAATTTCAATTCCCTTTCCGCCTGACTTTGCCTTAAATAAACGGGCATAAGCGAAGAGGGATTTATTTTTTCCTTATTCTGTGCACATTTTGAAACGCCGATACCGCATTGAAAACGCTTTTCTTCATCGGCAATAATTATATTATCAAGCGAGCTGCTTTTGCAAAAAAGCTCTGCGCCGTCGCCTGCAACAATAACCTTTGGATACCGCTTTACAATGGCTTCAATTTCTTCAAGCGGCCGCGCCTTATCCTCTGTTATGCGAACAACACTTGAATTTTCAATTTTAAACAATGAATTATAAAACTGCATTCTGCGTGCGTCCATAACAGCACACACAATTGCGTTTTCATCAACAAAATTATATGCAATTGCTTCAAGCGTTGAAACGGGAATACAGGGAATATCAAACGGAAAGGCAATGCCCTTAACAGTTGCAATTCCGATTCTTATGCCTGTAAATGAGCCGGGACCTGCCGAAACGGCAATTGCACCGAGGCTTGAATATTCATAGCCCTGCATAACGCCTTCAATTAGAGGCAAAAGCGTTTCACTGTGCGTTAAGCCTTTATTGATTAATTCACTTTTAATTACGGCTTCGCCGTCTGTTAAAGCGGCAGAGGCAGTTACCGCAGAAGAATCAACGCTCAACAAAAGCATTACTGAATTTCACCTTTTTTATAAATTTTAATTTCTCTTTCATTTTCGGAAAGCTTTGATATTTCAACCATAACGGTATCCTCGGGAAGTGCGCCGTAAATATTTTCGCTCCATTCAACTGCAATATAGGCATCTGTTTCAAGATAATCAAAAAAAGCAGTTGAATATAAATCGTCCCACCCGTCAACACGGTACATATCAAAATGATAAAGCGTTTTACCGTCAAATCGGTATTCATTGCAGATTGCAAAGGTTGGAGAGGAAACATCACATTTTATTCCAAGACCTTTAACAAGACCGCTTGTAAACGCAGTTTTTCCTGCTCCCAAATCACCGAGATAAGCAATAACAGTCCCCTTTTTGAGCGTTTTTGCAAATTCTTCGGCAAAGGAAACGGTTTCGTTATAGCTATGAGTTATAATTCTTTCCATATCAGAAAAGACCGACCGTTTCGCCGTTTTCGTTAATATCTATATTAAATGCGGCAGGAGATTTTGAAAGGCCGGGCATAGTCATAACAGAGCCGGTTCTGCAAACAATGAAGCCTGCACCATTTGACAAATCAACAGATGAAATATTGATTTTAAAGCCTGACGGCTTGCCGAGAAGCTTTGGATTATCGGAGAGGCTATATTGCGTTTTTGCGATACAAACAGGCATTTTATCGGCGCCGAGCTTAATAAACTCCTCAATACTTGACACGGCTTCCTTTGAATATTCAACGCCGTCTGCGCCGTAAATCTCCTTAGCAATTGTTTCGATTTTATCGTAAACAGGCATATCAAGAGAATAAAGCTGATGGAAATTATTTTCCTTTTCGCAGGCATCAACAACCTTTTGAGCAAGCTCAACTCCGCCTGCTCCGCCCTCTGCAAAGCATTTTGTTACGGCGAAATCAGCACCCTTTGATTTGCAGAAATCCTCAATAAACGCAATTTCCTCATCTGTATCGGCATAAAAATGATTGATTGCAACAACAACGGGAACGCCGAATTTTTTAAGATTATCAATATGAGCACCGAGGTTTACAGAGCCTTTTTTTAGTGCTTCAAGATTCGGCTTTGTTAAATCAGCCTTTTCAACGCCGCCGTTATATTTCATTGAACGAACTGTTGAAACAAGAACAACGCAGCTTGGAGTAAGACCTGCAAGCCTGCACTTAATATCAAGGAATTTTTCTGCGCCGAGGTCAGAGCCGAAGCCTGCTTCGGTTATGCAGTAATCTCCGAGCTTCAAAGCAGTTTTTGTTGCTCTGATTGAGTTGCAGCCGTGTGCAATATTTGCAAACGGACCGCCATGCATAATGGCAGGATTATTTTCAAGAGTTTGAACAAGATTAGGCTTAATAGCGTCCTTTAAAAGAACGGTCATTGCACCGTTTGCCTTAATATCACGGCAATAAACGGGTTTTCCGTCATAGGTGTAGGCAACAAGGATATTTCCGAGTCTTTCCCTGAGATCAAAAACATCCTCTGCAAGGCAAAGAATTGCCATAACCTCGCTTGCAACGGTTATAATGAAATGATCCTCTCTCGGAATACCGTTGAGCCTTCCTCCGAGCGAGCAAACAATATTTCTTAAAGCACGGTCGTTCATATCAAGGCATCTTTTAACGAGCACTCTGCGCTGATCTATTCCAAGCTCATTTCCCTGCTGAATATGGTTATCAAGCAAGGCGCACATAAGATTGTTTGCACTTGTTATAGCGTGCATATCTCCTGTGAAATGAAGGTTTATGTCCTCCATCGGAACAACCTGACTGTAACCGCCGCCTGCGGCACCGCCCTTAATTCCGAAAACAGGTCCGAGAGAAGGCTCACGAAGAGCTATAACGGCCTTTTTGCCGATTTTAGCCATTGAATCGCCAATGCCGATAGTAACGGTTGTTTTTCCCTCTCCGGCAGGAGTTGGATTAACTGCGGTTACAAGAACGAGCCTTCCGTTTTTATTATCCTTAACTCTGTTGATTAATTCATCGGAAAGCTTTGCTTTATATTTTCCGTAAAGCTCAAGCTCATCCTCGTCTATTCCGACCGAGGAAGCAACCTCGCCTATTCTTTTCATTTGCGCACTGCGTGCAATTTCAATATCCGATAACATAAAACAACCTGCCTTTTCAAATTAAATATTAATTAATTTACAGTTTATTATAGCATAATTATAAATTATTTCAACAGTTAATAATTACACCTTGAAAATAAATATTAATAATAATATAATAGTATAAACAATGAAAGGTAAAGGAGTCGGTTAATTGAACGAAAATATAAGAAGAAACAGCTTTATCGACTTTTTTTACGGTCTTGATTATGCTACTGTAATAACCGCCGTTGCCTGCTCTGTTTACGGATTGCTGCTTGTTTACAGTGCAACCTACTATGCGGTTGATGAAAACACGATTATAACCAATTCGGTTCTTTCAATGCTTATAACCGTTGGCGCAGGAATTATAGGGGCTTTAATACTTTCGAGGATTAATTATGAAATAATAAGCAAGCTTTGGCCGATTGTTGGCGTTGCATGCGTTGTTTTGATGATTATTACATATTTTTTCGGAACCTCGGCACCCGGCAGAGACACCGCACGAAGCTGGCTTAACATTGGCGGATTTACTCTGCAATCATCAGAGCTTTTGAAGGTTGGATTTATTATTTCGTTTTCCTATCATCTTGATTTGGTTAAAGACAATATAAACAAAATCAAGGTTATTATTCCGCTTGTTATTCACGGTGCTGTTCCGATAGGTCTTTGCATTTTAACAGGCGACGCAGGCTCTGCCCTGATATTCCTTATTATGTTTATCGGTATGCTGTTTTTTGCTAAAATAAATATCGGATACTTTATTGCAGGCTTTTGCGCAATAATAGTTGGATTTATTGTTGCATGGAAAACAAACATAATCAGCGGTATTCAAAGGCAAAGAATTGTTGCTTTGTTTTATCCCGAGCAATATCCGGATGTTATGTATCAGCAAAACAACGGTAAAATTGCGCTTGGCGGAGGCGGAATGTTCGGTCAGGGATTTCTTAAAGGAAAGATGACGCAAAGCGGTGCCGTTCCCGTTAATGAAAGCGATATGATTTTAACTGTTGCCGGAGAGGAATTCGGTTTTGTGGGAACAATGATAGTTTTGCTTCTGCTCGGAATTTTGATGATAAGAGTTATTGCAATCGCTCATAAATCAAGAGATAATGTTGGATATCTTATGTGTATGGGCGTTGCGGTTATGCTTTGGGCGCAGGTGCTTGTTAATGTAGGCATGGAGCTTTCAATCCTGCCGTGCATAGGAATAACGCTTCCTCTTTTTTCCGCAGGAGGATCAGCAAGCCTAAGCATTTATCTTGCACTCGGAATAGTTTTATCTGTTTACAGATTCAGTAAAAACCAAAGAAACGCATTGTTCTATACATAAAAACACAAAAAAACAGCGCTTTGCATTTTATGTGCATTGCGCTGTTATTTTTATTAATTTTTAACTGTGCTGACATTAACGGTATAAGTTCCGTAAACCCAAACATCATTATAATCCTTAACGGAGAAGGTTATCGTTTGCAGCGAAGCACCCTCCGAAACCGTTGCACTTCCCTGCTGAGAGGATAAATCACACGAAGCAATAATGCTTTCTTTATTTATTTTATCAATAGAATCTGCACTTCCTATAAGGGTTATATGACTTTTAGTTAGAGAAACGGCAGTTGAGGTATATCCCTCGGGAGAGTTAATAATAATATCGCTGCGTGATAAAGACACCGTTTTGCTTTCAAAATTATTAGGAACCGTAACAGTTACGGTTATCTCATTAGATCCGTCTAAAACAAGCACTCCGCTTATATCGGTTAAATCAAAGGTAAATTCGTTTTCACCCTGCTTAACCTTAGAAAAATCAATATCACCAACAGTTAAATCGGTTATTCCCGCCGAATCAATAACGCCTGCCTGAACACTGCTTACCGAATAATCAATATCCACAAGCGACTCAACATCGGCAGGAGCGTTAACAAAATTAACCTTTGGTTGAAGCGTTTCAACCTTTAAAACGGGAATGTTTGCGGTTACGGCAGTGTCAATAGTTATATAATCAATCTTGTTGCCCTTTGCATCTGCGGCAATAAGATTTAAATCTACCGTTTGGGACTGTGTTAAACCGTTTGGCAGCTCAATATCTGCGTAAACAGTCGAAATTTGATCAACATAGGTTTTAGGACCTTTAACAGTTACCTGATCGGTATTTAAGGTTGCCGTGCCCGAAACATAGCCGTCTGCCGTAAAATCCGTGTTTACAAAATTAAGGTCAACGGGAAATGTTCTTTCCTCTGCAACATCATAATATCCCTCGGCAGAGGTTGGATAATAGCTTTTTACATTAAATTCGGCACCGTCTGCCGCCTGAACGATTATAGGAACGGAATGATAGCCCGTTGATGTTACGGTGCTTATTTGAAGATAGGCATTAAAATCATCGGCAGAAATATCCTTTGCAAGATATTTTTTGCATGAAACGGTTACCTCAACCGTTATATCCTTTGAATCGTAATATTGAATACCAAGCTGCTCAGCAAGCGTTCCGGAAAAATCAACCGATACGGGAACGGTTATTTTCTTTGTTGTTTCGGGAGCAAGATTTATTGAGGTTGCAATCCAAATAACAACTGCTGCAAGAACAGAGCAGATTATAAGATATTTATCGTTATAAACAAGCTTTCGTATAGAGAATTTGCTCTTTTTATTTTTATCTGCCATTATTTTTTAATCCTCCTAACAAGCTTTGAAATAATCTTATCATCAGAGGAGGAGCCGCTCGGAATAAAGGTGTTCATAAGAACATCTCTTAATTCACCGTCTGAAATATCGTGATACAAAACACCGTTTAAGGCATAAGAAATTGCGCCTGTTTCCTCCGAAACAACAACAACAATTGCATCGCTTTCCTCTGAAAGTCCGACAGCAGCACGGTGGCGTGTTCCGTATTTGGAATTAAGGTCCTTTTTGGTCAGCGGAAGAATACAACCTGCGGCGTAGGCTCTGCCGTTTCTTATAACAAGTGCACCGTCATGAAGAGGAGTTTTCGGATAAAAAACATTTTCAATAAGTGCTCTTGATGCCTTTGCATCAATCAGAGTTCCGCTATCTATAACATTTCCGAGAAGAGTATCATTTTCAAAAACAATAAGCGCCCCTGTTTTTGAATCACTCATATTAGAGCACGCCTTAATTGTTGCTTCAATACCCTCTTGAATTTCGGAAATTTCAACTGCAACGCCGGGATGAATAATAGTTTTGAAATTTTTTCTTGCGGTGCCCTTTCCGATTTGTTCAAGAATATTTCTTATTTCGGGTGCAAAAAGAATTGCAACAATAAGAATAATATTTCCGAAAATCTGCTTGAATATTATTGAAGAAGCCTCCATATTAAGAAGATTAACAAACAGATAGATTGCGGCAAGAAAAATTATACCCTTAACGAGCTGCATAGCTCTTGTTTCTCTGATAATTCTTACACAGATATAGATTACGACAGTAACCATAACTATATCGAGGAAATCAGTTAACCGAAAGGTTGAAAAAACACTTAATATTTGATTGAAAAAATCATTTATACTGTTGAACATTAAAAACATCCGTTCTTTAATTATTTATATCTTAATTATTTTAACATATTTAGCCGAATTAATAAAGCAAAAATCAAAGTTTTTTCAAAGTATTTAAAAAAACTTCACATTCATAGGCGGTAGTGAAGCTTGAGGGACACAGTCTTACCGTTCCCCGTTCAATAGTTGAAAAATGCCTGTGTGCGAGAGGAGCACAATGAAGTCCTCCCCTAACCGCTATGCCGTTTTCTGCAAGAAGGGCAGCCGTTTTTTCGCTTGAATAGTCCTTATAATTAAATGAAACTATCGGAGCACTGTGATTATATTGAGGCTTTGGACAGTAAAGATAAGCGTTCCTCGCCGTTGAAAGATAATCATAAAGCCTTTGAGCAGTTGAAAGCTCACGGCGGTATAGATTATCCATACCGTTTTTATTTATAAAATCTATTCCTGCACCGAGTGAGATTATTCCGGGATTATTAAGAGTTCCCGCTTCAAGCCTGTCGGGCAGGAAATCCGGTTGATGAGGATTAACCGAATTACTGCCCGTTCCGCCTTCAAGCAGAGTGTTTAGCGTTATTCCCTCCTTAACGGCAATAAATCCCGTGCCCATTGAGCCAAGCAGGCACTTATGACCGGGAGCGCATAGAATATCTATATTATCTTTTTGGGCATTTAACGGGATTAATCCGGCTGACTGTGCGCCGTCAACAACAAAGCGAATTGAATGCTTTTTCGCCATAGCACCTATTTTTGAAACAGGAAGCAACACACCGAAAACATTTGAAGCCGACAAGCAAACAATTAAGGAGGTGTTTGGCTTAATAAGGCTTTCAAAATTTGAAACGCATATATCCTCGTCAAAATCGAAATCGGCAATATCATATTCAGCTATGCCGTCATCGCGAAGCTTATTAACAGTTCGCCAAACTGCATTGTGTTCAAGAGAGGAAATAATAATTCTGTCGCCCTTTTTAACGCTTCCCTTAATTGCTATATTAATCGCCTCCGTGCAGTTTTTTGTGAAAGAAACATTTTGCGCTTCAAAGCCAAACATATCTGCAATTTTTTCTCTGACTGCAAATATTCTTTCGGCAGATAAAACAGACTGCTTATATCCTCCCCTGCCCGAATTGAAGCTGTATTTTTTCAGAGCTAAAACACCTGCGGAGATAACACCTGTTGGCTTAGGATAAGATGTTGCGCCGTTATCAAGATATATCAAGCCGTTCAACCCCCAAAACCTTTATTGAATTTTGCTCAAGCACCGCAACCGCCTGCCTTACATCTCTTTCACTTACGATAACTGTCCAGCCGCAGCCGTCGCCCTTTTGAATGTCGGTTAATCTTTTAATGCTTGCATTAATATTATATTTTAAAAGAAGATTTTTAGACCTTTGTGCATTTGTAATAGATCCTGTTTTTATATAAAATCGCATAATAATTCCCATAGCCTTTCCGGCTACAAATAATTTTAAAAAATTCCTAACACCTTATTGTAGCCGGGATAAGGTGTATAATGGGAATTCAGCCGTCTCAAAATTGTGCCACAGGCAAATTTCGAGTGCAATAAAATCGGATTAATGTGATTTTTCACAATAACACCTAATTTCAGTTCATATTACATAATATGCCGAAGGAGGCATTAAGGGAACATTGACGCTTTTCGTAAATTGCAGCCGCAACAAGTAAATGCCGCAGAAGCAAGGGCTTCTGCGGCATTCTGCATTGATTAATCTCTATTATTTATCCTGCTTTTTAGCAGCTTTTTCAGCCTTTTTCATTGCCTTCTCGGCCTTTTTGGCAGCAAGCTCTGCTTCCTGCTCTGCTCGTTTAAGGGCCGCTAATTCCTCTTTTTCACGGTCCTCTTGATCGGCATTAATCTTTGCCTCGTCATAAAGAGCGGCAATCTCGTCAAAATGGCTGTAATTCTCTTTTTGAAGAAGAAGCTTTCTTGCGTCAAGATAAGGCTTTGCAGAACGGTTAAACTGTGCGTACTCATCCTGCTTTTTCTTTGCCTGAGCAATAACATTTTTATCTTCTTTTTCAAGCACCTTAATTTGAGCTGAAATTTCAGCAACCTTATTCTTTTCGCCGTTTTTCTTAGCGGCTGCCTTTTCTTTATTAAGCTCAAAGATTTTAGCTTCGATTTCGTCTTCCCGTTCGAACAAATCGGTTATATCAGACATTTGCGGTTCAACAAAGCTCTTAACGGAGCCGTAATGCTTATCATACGCTTTCTTTGCCGAAATGCGATTTTTGGCAAGCTGAACATCAAATGCTCTGCGCTCCTTTTGTCCCTCTGTTTTATTCGGAAGAGCCTTGGCTTTCTTGAGATCTGCTTTAAGAGAGCTCATTGAAGAATCGGCAATTCCTTCAAGTCCTGCTTCATAAATCCTTGTATAAACATCAATCTGATGAATATAATTATCTGTTTGGAACTTATCAAGCTCCTTGCAAACAAACTTTGAAATTTCGATTTCCTCATTGAACGCAAGATTTTCACGATACTGCTTTTTAGCAGCCCTTCGCTCTGCCTTGCCGGAAACTGATTTATACATTTTCTTATCTGCTTCCTTCGGCTGAGCAGCAGCCATTTCTCTTGCATTTTCAACCATCTCAATTGCTTCAACAATTTGATGGTTATCAAGAGCCTTATTACCGTAATCCTCAAAAAGTGAACGAACCTTAAGAACACGAACAACGGATTTTTGCTTATACTCATCAAAATCATAGAAGAAGAACGGAATAACATTCATAACGGCACCGCCTGCCGCAACGATAACAAGAATGCGAAGAAGCGGTATAAGTGTTCCGCTGACATCATAAAGGGCATTTGAAGCCGCAAACATATCCTGACCGTTAGCTGCCTGCTGTTGAAGCATAGCTCCGATTGTGTCTTCATTTCCCGGCAATACTCTTGACATTATGTTTGAATTTAAAACAACCGTTTTAGCGTTTGAAACAGTCATTCCGAATTTTTCTTGGAGTGCAGGAAGAACAACTGCCGTTGCAAGAGTTATAACATTACCGATTGCGGTAATTGCAGAGAACATTCCGTCTATTCTTTCGCCGCTTATGTACTGCTGATAATCGCGTATATCCGCCTGAATTGACGGTGTTAAAATATGGGCAAACGCACCTACAATGCCATTGAAATAAAGACAAATAAGAACGCACCAAATGATATATGATTTAAGGTTGCCCGTTTCATCTACGCCTGCCGTTACAAACGGAAGCATCATAATAATAAATAAAATGTTAAGAAGATTCGTTACAATCTGAACATTTTTCTTTCCGTATTTACGAATAAAGAACGGAGCGAGAATCATTCCCCAAAGGGCAGAGTTTCCGTTTAGCGTTACAATGATACTATATACATTACCGGAGCAAGCACCGCCGTAATTATAAAGCCAATAAAGGATATTACTGTATGCAGTTTCAAGGAAGCCAATCCAACCTGCGAGTGCAATAATCCAGAAATATTTGTTTTTTGCAACCGCTTTTAGAGAATCAAAAAACTTAACCTGAACAACATGTGTTTTTGCCTGAATAATCTTTTCCTGAGTGTTGGCATAAACAACAACTAACAAAGCTATACCTATTATACTGAGGATAGGATAAACAAGCCTGTAAACACGAACATCGGTTTGATTTGTGTGGTAAACATTCTGCGCAATAATCGGCATAATTAAATTTACAACAGAAGGGCCGAGTGAATAAATTACACTTTTAATTGACGCAACATCAGCTCTTTCCTGTGAATTAGGAGAAAGAACATGAATAAGATTTTCATAAGCATCATAAAAGAAATAATAAAAGAATTGCAAAAGGACATTGAAAATCAAAAGAACAACACATTTTGCAATGTAATCTGCTGTTTTATCGCCGATAACGGCATTAGTTCCAACAATTAATTTAAGCTTATCATACGGGAACCAAACCATTGCAATAAACAGGAGTGCAGACGGGATACCCATTCTGATAATATACGGTCTGTATTTTCCTGCTTTATTTCGTGTGTTATCAATAATATTAGCCCTTAATCCCGTTAACGGAATACCCGAAAGAACTGCGATAACATACATTATATACATATCTGTCGGCCCGATACCGATTGTGCCTGTAATAAACACATTCGTTGAAGCGAGCAAACAGGTCCAGCTCATTGTAACAATAAGATAAAAACCGATACCGCCGAAGGCATAAGACAAAATTTCCTTGAAATTCATATACCTTCCCTTTGGCGGATCATTCCAGTAATATCTGACATTATCAATTACCGAAACAATCTTTTCTTTTAATCCGGCATTCTCCGCCATAAAACCATCCTCTCATCTTTTAAGTCGGCGTTATGACGCCATATATAAATTTAACATATTTTCACTCTTAAAGCAAGATATTTTATATATATTTCATCAAAAAGTATAATAAAAACCAAAAAAAGATTTCCGCAGGCAGAAAAACCTGCGGAAAACCTTACATCTGTTTAAAAATGACAATCCGAATATTTAAAAGTTAATTTCCGTTACCCGTCCGTCAGAATGCGTTGCCGAAATAACACCGTTTGAATATTCATAGGATTTTGTTTGGAAAAGCTCTGCAAACATATCGCTGTTTTGCTCAGGAACGGCAGTTGATTTATCTGCAAAGGTTAAATCACATTCTATGCCGTTTTTTTGAAGCCCCATATATGTCATTCCGAAATACGACAAGCCGTTGCCCTGCGAATACACCTTTTCTCCGTAAGGATCAAAATAATACCTCTCGCCGTTGATTTCAAGCTCTGTTAAAAAGTGAGTTGCATCATATCCCTTTGCGTACACTCTTGAGGCAGGTATTCCCTGCTGTTGAAGAAGAAAATTGAAGGCTGCTTCAAATGCAGATGCCGAACCCTTTTTTTCAACTATTGCATCGAATGCAGTTGAATAGGAATAATCAATTTCAACATTTTGAGCAAGATAACTGTAAAGATTTAGGATAAATTCGTTGTCAGAAACAGCTCCTGCTTTACATTCTTCAAGAATTACAGAAGCCTTCTCCTTAAATTTATCAACAAGCCTTTTATGCTCCTTTGAGGAATTCTTATATCTAATTCTAACGCTTTTGGAATCGGAATTTTGCTTAATGCTTTCAACAAGATCGGAAAGAGGAAAGCTTGTGTAAAACATAGTTGTTGCCTCGTTAAACTCCTCTTCGCCTACCTCTGCACTCTCCTCTGCGTTCATTACTGCATTAAAGAGAGACAAATAAGCATTTTTTGATTCCTGTGAATAATCGGAAAGCCTTGCGTCATAGGAAGCCTTCATTTCTCTGATTTCAACCTGCTTTTTACACCCGGAAAAAGTGCAGGCGCAAAGTAAAACGCAAAGCAAAACAGAAACAATCTTTTTCATATCAATATCCATCCGTTACAAATTTACATTAATTTGCGAAAGCACCTCGCCCACCTTGCCGTGAATAACAAGATCAGCCGTGGCATCGGCAGGAGTCGGCGCCTTATTTATTAAAACAAACTTATTACCCGTAAAAAATCTTATAAAGCCTGCGGCGGGATAAACCGCAAGGCTTGTTCCGGCAACAATAAGGCAATCGGCATTTGCAATGGCATTTACTGCGGCGTTAACCGTTTTATCGTCAAGCCCCTCCTCATACAAAACAACATCCGGCTTAACGAGCGAGCCGCATTCATCGCAATATGGAACACCGCTTGATTTCTCAATATATTCGGCGCCGAAAAATTTTCCGCACCCGGTACAATAATTGCGAAGCGTTGAACCGTGAAGCTCATAAACACATTTACTTCCCGCCTTTTGATGAAGTCCGTCTATATTCTGCGTAACAACGGCAGAAAGCTTACCTGCCCTTTCAAGCTCTGCAAGCTTTAAATGAGCGGAATTCGGCAGAGCATCAAGACAAATCAGCTTATCCTTATAAAAACGGTAAAAATAATCCGTGTGTTTTTCAAAAAATGTGTGGCTTAAAATTTCCTCAGGAGGATAATCGTATTTTTGATTATAAAGCCCGTCCACAGAGCGAAAATCGGGTATGCCGCTTTCGGTTGAAACGCCTGCACCGCCGAAGAAAACTATATTGCTGCTTTCGTCAACGATTTTTTGCAACTGTTCAATACTGTTCATAGTAGCCGCCCTTAAATTAAAAATTCATATTATTCCAGCCCCATTGAGACGAGCCGCTGTACTTAACATAAACGCAATCGGGAGTAATTCCGAGAACTTCATTGAAAATTGAGCAAACCTCTTTTGTCATTTTCTCGCACTGCGAATCACTTGGGCTGCCGAATACTGAAACATCGACAAACGCCATAGGATTACTTTTACCCTTAAAATACATTGAGCACTTATCCTCAAAGGAGAGCATAAGCCAGCCCTCGCTTTTTCCGAGAATTTCAATTGCCTTACCGAGCTTTTCCTTGAGCGTTATTTCCTGCTCCTTTGAAATTTCGATATTCGTGTTTGTGTTGATAAAAGGCATAATAATCACTTTTCCTTTCAAATATTATCGGAGTAATAACTCACCGATATATAAATCAAAAAACAAAATTAATTAAAAGCATATAGCCGATTGTTCCGACGGATATGCTTAAAAGCACATTTTTCTTCCAAATATGAACAAGTGCAGTTGCTCCGACTGCTATCAGCTTTGGCATAATTTCGTTTACAGTCTGCATTCTGAAATCACCGATACAATAAACGATAAGCACACCGATAATGGCAACAGGAAGAACATTGCCGAGATAGCGGATAATCCTTGGCGGCTCCTTGCTTCCTCGGAAAAGAATGAACGGAACAAGCCTTGTTGCAAAGGTGCACACCGCAGCAACGGCAATCATTATGATTGCCTGATTAGACGAAAGAGGCATTATTCGTTCCCCCTTTCCTTATCAATAAGCGGCTTTCCGCACAAAAGAACCGCACAGCAAAGTATAAGCGACGGGAGAAGAAATTTATCCGCACCGAATATCATTAGGCATATTAGAGCACACAAAACTCCTGCTGCTCCGCAGATTTTAAAGCTTTTTCCGCCCCTAATCAAATCAACGAAGATAACAACGAAGAGAGCCGTCATTGAAAAATCAATGCCCGTAAAATCAATTGGGATATTCTGCCCTGCAAGAGAGCCGATAACAGAGCCTGCTATCCAATAAAGATGATTTAACTCGCCTATAATAAAGCGTGCTTTAATTTCATCAACATCCTTGGGCACCTCATTAAATGAAACATTTACGGAATAGGTTTCATCGGTCAGAGTAAAAATCATAAACGGATAGCGCCATCCGCCCTTTTTGAACCTTTCAACAAAGGAAAGCCCATAAAATATATGGCGTGAATTAACAAAGAGTGTCATCATCGCAACCGTTGGAAGCGAAGCCGCCGACGAAAGAAGCGAAACGAGCAGAAACTGACCGGAGCCTGCATAGACAAATAATGATATAAACGCTGCCCAAATCCAATTATAGCCTGCTTCATAGAGCATAATTCCGAAAGCAGAGCCGAGGAACAGATAGCCGAAAAGAACGGGCAGAGATTTTTTTACTGCAAATTTAATTGTTGAACTTTTACTGATACCCATATTTTATTCTCCGCTGATATTATATATTAATAATGAGAAACTTTCAATCACAAATTGCAAATAATTATTGTAATTAATCCGTTCAAGTGATAGAATATAAAACAGAAAGAGGTGTTTCTTATGAATATATGGCACAGCATAAGCCCAAAGCGTATAAAGAAAGACAGATTTTATGCTGTTATCGAAATTTCAAAGGGCGGAAAAAATAAATACGAGCTTGACAAGGAAACGGGAATGTTAAAGCTGGACAGAGTTCTTTTTACATCAACTCATTACCCGGCGAACTACGGATTTATACCCCGCACCTATGCAAACGACAATGACCCGCTTGATGTTCTTGTTCTTTGCAGTGAACAAATTCAGCCGATGACGATAGTTGAATGCTCGCCGATAGGAGTTCTTATTATGGAGGACGGCGGCTTCAAGGACGAAAAAATCATTGCGGTTCCCGTTAATGATCCAAACTATAACTGCTATAAAAATATTGACGAGCTTCCCTCTCACTATTTTGATGAAATAAGACATTTCTTTGAGGTTTATAAAACTCTTGAAACAGGAAAGGCAACATCCGTTACCGAGGTGCTCGACAGACCGATTGCAGAGGAGATTATTGAAAACTGCATTGAGGAATACATAAGAAAATTTCAAATGTAAGCAATAATTAAAGCCTTGCGGACTGTTTAAGTCTGCAAGGCTTTTTAAATTTAAGAGCCCATTTTTCGATCGCATCTTTTAACAAGCTCGTCCCAGCGGCGATCAACCTCTTTTTGAAAGGCTTCAATCATCCATTCGTTTCCGGGCTTAAACATATGCTTAAATCTTCCCTGCTTCGAAAGGAATTCCTCGATGGGAACATATTTTTTCGGCTCATAGTTAAGAATCCAAACACCGTCAACAACCTCAAACAAAGGCCAATAGCGTGTTTCAACACCTAACTTGCATATCTCCATAATATCCCAGGTATTGTATCTCCAGCCTCTCGGACACGGAGCCATAATATTAAGGAATGCAGCGCCCTTTGTATAAATAGCTTTTTCGGATTTAACATGTAAATCACGGAAATTCTGAATAAATGTTGTTTGAGCAACATACGGAACCTTATGCTCTGCTATAATTGCGGCAAGGTCCTTTCTGTACTGCGGCTTACCGTTGGAGGCAGTGCCGACAGGAGTTGTTGTTGTGTCTGCAAACATAGGAGTTGCAGAGGAACGCTGAATACCCGTGTTCATATAAGCTCCGTTATCGTAGCAAACATAAACCATATCGTGCCCTCTTTCCATAGCACCGGAAAGCGACTGAAAGCCGATATCGTATGTTCCGCCGTCTCCACCGAAGGTTATAAACTTATAGGTTTCATCAAGCTTACCCTTACGCTTTAATGCATTATATGCACCCTCAACGCCGCTCATAGTTGCGCCTGCGTTTTCAAAGGCGTTATGAATATAGCTATCCTTATAGGCGGTATAGGGATACATAAAGGAGGAAACCTCTAAACAGCCCGTTGCATTGCCGACAACTGCTTTATCCCCCGGCTTTATTGCTTTAAGCACATTTCTTACTGCGATTGTTCCGCCGCAGCCGGCACACATTCTGTGGCCTCCGGCAAGGCGCTCCTCTCTGCCGATAAATTCCTTGAAATTATACACTTAAACGCACCTCCTTATTCTCTTACGCCCATATAACGATACGGATTTTCTATTTCTTTTCCGTTTGCGATTTCGCCGAGCTCGGCATAAATGCCCTTCATATCATCAACTCTGACATCTCTGCCGCCAAGACCGTAAACATAGTTAAGCACCTTTGGGGTTGCTCCTGCTCTGTAAAGTGCGGTTGTTACCTCTGCGCCGAGAGGACCGCAATTATCGTTATAGCTCTCTGTTCTATCCATAACCGCAATTGCCTTGCATCCTTTAAGGCTCTGTGCAATTTCTTCTGCCGGGAATGGTCTGAAAAGTCTGATTTTAACAAGACCTGCCTTAACGCCGTCTTTTCTTAATTCGTCAACGGCTTGCTTAGTTGTTCCTGCCGCAGAGCCGATAATAACAACTGCAAGCTCGGCGTCGTCCATTTTATATTCCTCAAAGAGTCCGTATTCCCTGCCGCTTATTTTTGCATATTCCTTTGCAACATCAAGCGTTACCTGCTTTGCATTTTTAAGTGCCTCTGCCTGTGCTCTTTTTGCTTCAAAATAATAATTTGTTACGCTGTACGGTCCAACCGCCATAGGACATTCGGGATTGAGAAGATAATTTTCCGGCTCATATTCACCAACGAAATCCTTAACCTCATTATCTTCAAGAAGCGTTATATTTTCTACCGCATGAGAGGTAATGAAGCCATCCTGGCAAATCATAACGGGAAGCATAACCTTTTTATGCTCTGCAATTCTGTATGCCATAACAAGATTATCATAAGCCTCTTGATTGTTTTCTGCATAAATTTGAATCCAACCCGAATCGCGTGCACCCATTGAATCACTATGGTCGCAATTGATATTAATAGGACCGGAAAGTGCTCTGTTTACAAGAGTTAAAACGCAGGGCAATCTGTTTGACGCGGCAAGATACAGCTCCTCCCACATAAGCGCCATACCTGCCGACGAGGTTGCCGTTACGGAGCGTGCTCCTGCGGCCTCTGCGCCGATAACGGCAGACATTGCGGAATGCTCCGATTCAACGGGGATAAACTCGGAATCAACCTGTCCGTTTGCAACAAATTTAGAAAAATACTGCGGAATTTCAGTTGATGGAGTTATGGGGAAAGCCGCCATAACATCGGGGTTAATCTGACGAAGAGCCTCTGCAACTGCTTCGTTTCCGCTTAAACGGTCTCTTCTTGCCATATTATTTTACCCCCTTCATAGTGATTGCGCCCGTGTGGCACGCCTTAACGCATATACCGCAGCCCTTGCAATGATCATAATCAAACGGACCTCTTTTGCCGTCAACAACGGGAATAACGCTATCCGGGCAAACGGGAATGCACATAAGGCAATGAATACACAAATCCTCGTGAAGCTCCGGCTTAACTGAGGTCCACTCGCCCGTGTTAAATTCAAGAGAGGTCATTTCGCCGTAAATCTGCATACCCTCTGTTAAATCCTGCCATTTGCATTTAAGATTTAATTTATTTACATCTGATTTCATTATTCTGCCTCCTTACTTAACCTCTTCAAAAGCCATTTTAAGAGCATTCATATTACCCTCGATAACCTCGGGCTTTGAGCTGAACTTATGCTTAAACGAGGCTTCCATTTCGTTTAAAAATGTTTCCTTTTCCATAACACCCGAAACCTTAACAATGCCTGCAAGCATAGGCGTGTTTGGGAAATATTTACCGAGGCAGGCAACGGAAACCTTGCGGGCGTCGATAGTGAAAACCTTTCCTGTGTAGCCGTTAAGATGCTTTTCTATATCCTCCTTTGATTTTGAGGTGTTAACAAGAATTGCACCGTTTGGGTTAAGTCCCTTTGTTACATCAACAGTATCAAGCAAGCCCTCGTCAACAACAACAACAAAATCGGGATGATAAATATTTGAATGAACTCTTATTTCATTAGGGCTTATTCTGTTATAAGCGGTAATGGGCGCACCCATTCTTTCAGGGCCGTATTCAGGGAAGCCCTGAACGAAGCTTCCTGTTTTAAAGGCAACATCTGCAAGAAGGAGAGCGGCTGTTTTTGCGCCCTGTCCTCCCCTGCCGTGCCAACGGATTTCAACACAGTTTTCCATAATCTGACTCCTTTAAATATTTTCTTGCTTCTTCGTTAGCATTTTTATTCAATAAAAAACGCCTCTTTGCCCAAAGGCAAAGAGGCGATATAGTTATATACCGTGGTACCACTCTTAATTCATCAAAAATGATGCACTCATAACGAACAAGCATTCGCTGCAATTATAACGGTTGCGGCCGTCTGCCCCTACAATTAAAAAACTTCGGTGCAGCCACTCGGAGAGGATATTACGGTTTTTCTTAATTATGCCTTGCACCAACCGGCATTTCTCTGAAAAAAGAAGCGAACCGCTTTTTGTTCTCGTCTGCGTGTTTACTTATTAATTTGAAAAGATTATAATACAATTATTTCCTTTTGTCAACAATTTTTTCAATAAAAAAACGCTTCCGAAGAAGCGTTTTAAAACAGGATTTATTAATACATTCCGCCCTGTGATGCGGCTGCCATTGCAGCGGCATTAGCGGCATCTGCCTGAGGGTCTTTAATATCTGTTACGAGTGATTCGGTTGTGAGAACCATTGCGGCAACAGATGCGGCATTTTGAATTGCGGAACGGGTTACCTTTGCAGGATCAACGATACCGCTTTCGATCATATCGCAGTATTCATTTGAAGCAAAGTTATAGCCATAGCCTGCCTTATCGGCATTTTTAATCTTATCAAGAATAACAGAGCCCTCCATACCTGCATTAGCGGCAATCTGGCGAACAGGTTCTTCAAGAGCTTTAAGAACGATTGCAACACCTGTTTTGAAATCTGCGTCATCTGTTTCAAGAAGCTTTTCAACGGCAGGAATAGCATTGATAAGAGCAACACCGCCGCCTGCAACGATACCCTCTTCAACGGCAGCCTTTGTTGCCGCAAGAGCGTCCTCTATGCGAAGCTTCTTTTCCTTCATTTCAGTTTCTGTTGCGGCACCAACCTTAATAACCGCAACGCCGCCTGCCATCTTAGCAAGACGCTCCTGAAGCTTTTCACGGTCAAAATCAGAGGTGCTGGTTTCAATAGCAGATCTAATCTGACCTACACGAGCCTTAATCTCATCTGATGAGCCTGCGCCGTCAACAATAATTGTGTTTTCCTTTGTTACCTTAACCTGACGGGCTTTACCGAGCATTGCCATAGTTGCATCTTTAAGCTCAATACCGAGGTCTGATGTGATAACCTGACCGCCTGTGAGGGTGGCAATATCTTGGAGCATATCCTTTCTTCTGTCGCCAAAGCCGGGAGCCTTAACGCAAACGCAGGTAAAGGTGCCTCTTAACTTATTGAGAAGGATTGTTTGAAGAGCCTCGCCCTCAACATCCTCTGCAACGATAACAAGCTTTTGACCGCTTTTAAGAACAGATTCAAGAAGAGGAAGAATATCCTGAACGGTTGAAATCTTTTTATCTGTAATAAGAATGAGAGCATCGTCAATAACTGCTTCCATCTTATCGGTATCGGTTACCATATAGGGACTGATATAGCCTCTGTCGAACTGCATACCCTCAACAACCTCGCATACAGTATCGGCTGTTTTGGACTCTTCAACAGTGATAACACCGTCTGCCGAAACCTTATCCATAGCATCTGCAATAAGAGTTCCTACAAATTCATCGGCAGCTGAAACGGTTGCAACTCTTGCAATATCATCCGTTCCCTTAACCTGACGGGAATTTTCCTTAATGCTTTCTACTGCGGCGTCAACTGCTGCTTTTATGCCGTTTTTAACAACCATCGGGTTTGCACCTGCGGCAACATTCTTCATACCCTCACGAACAAGTGCCTGTGCAAGAAGAGTTGCGGTTGTTGTTCCGTCGCCGGCGTCGTCATTTGTTTTGGAGGAAACCTCTTTAACAAGCTGGGCGCCCATATTTTCAAAGGAATTATCAAGCTCAATTTCCTTTGCGATTGTTACACCGTCATTAGTGATGAGCGGTGAGCCGTATTTCTTATCAAGAACTACATTTCTGCCCTTGGGGCCGAGTGTGATTTTAACTGTGTTTGCAAGCTTATCAATACCGCTTTGAAGCGCCTTGCGGGCTTCTTCGCCGTAAATAATATCCTTTGCCATAATATATACCCTCCTAAAAAGTTTAATTATTCAACAACTGCAAGAATATCTTTAACGGAAGCAATTGTATATTCCTTACCGTCAAGCTTAACAGCCGTTCCGCTATACTTTGTGATGATAACCTTATCGCCCGTTTTAACGGTCATAGGGTGCTTTTCGGTACCGGGGCCGACTGCCTCAACAGTCATAAATTCAGGCTTTTCCTGTGCCGAAGCGGCAATATAAAGTCCCGAAGCGGTTGTTTCCTCTGCCTCAACAGAAGCAAGCAAAACCTTATCTGCAAGTGGTTTGATAGTCATAATAAATTCACCTCTGTAATAAAATTATCTTTGTTAGCACTCTCGTCTTTCGAGTGCTAATACTTATTTTAGCAACTTTTTCCGATTTGTCAATAGTGTTCACAAATTATTTATAAAATATGTTAAAAATAATCTATAATTTGCTCCAAGCACAACAAAAGCCTTTGCAAATAATATGCAAAGGCGAAGAATTATATTCTGTATATTAATCAATAAGGCAAACGGCATGGGCACAAATGCCCTGCCTTTCTCCGGTAAAGCCAAGCCCCTCCTCCGTTGTTGCCTTAACGGAAACACAATCAATGGGGCAATTACAGGCAGAGGCAATATTTTTTCGCATATCGTTAATATAAGGAGCCATTTTCGGTGCCTGCGCAATAATGGTTGCATCTATATTCGAAACCTTAAAGCCCTTGTTATATATATGACTAACAACCGCTTTAAGCAGCTCAAGACTGTTTGCATCCTTAAACGAATCGTCTGTGTCGGGGAAAAGATGGCCGATATCTCCGAGTGCGGCGGCACCTAAAAGTGCATCGGATATTGCGTGAAGCAAAACATCTGCGTCCGAATGGCCGAGCAGACCGAGCTCGCTCGGAATATCAACTCCGCCGATAATACATTTTCTGCCCTCAACGAGCCTGTGAACATCATATCCGTGGCCTATTCTCATTATTTACCCTCCCTTGCCTTTATCAATGCTTCTGCAAGGATAACATCGCTTTTTGTTGTTATTTTAAGATTTTCATATTCGCCGATAACTGTTTTAACCTGCAAGCCGAGATTTTCAACAAGGCGGCAATCATCCGTGAAATCCTTTTTCTGCTCGGTTGCTTTTTCAAGTGCCTTTTTATAAACTGAAAAATCGAAAATCTGCGGGGTTTGAATTGAAACAAGAGAGCTTCTTTCCGGTGTGTCAACAATATTAAGGTCTTTATCTATAACCTTAATAGTATCTTTAACATAAACACCCGTTGCCGCCGCCTGTGAAATTTGGGCTTCGTCAAGCGTTTTAAGAATTGTATTCTGCGAAACAAGCGGGCGTGCGCCGTCGTGAATAATTATGTAATCGCACTCATCAATTGTTTCAACCGCGTTTCTTACGCTTTCCTGACGGGTTGCTCCGCCTACAACAAATGAAATCTCTTCGTCGGGAAGAAGCCGTGAGAACTCCTCAACATCACATTCACGGCACACTACTATTATTTCATCAACAACTTCAAGATTTAAAAAAGCCTCAACGCTTCTTTCAATAACGGTTTTTCCGCACAAATCAAGAAGCAGCTTACTTTTGTCTATTCCCATACGGGTGCCGTTTCCCGCACCCAAGATAACTGCAATATTATACAATTCTTTTTATCCTTTCAAGCTCCTGTTCGTTAGGAGTTACATACTCTGTTTTATAATTAGTATATATAACCATACCGGGCTTTGCGCCGTTTGGCTTTTTAACATTCTTAACGACAGTATAATCAACGGCAACATTTGATGAATTTTTAGCCTTACTGCTTTGAACGGCAAGCATTGCCGCCTCACGAATCAGCAAATCTGTGAATTCTCTTCCGTCATAGGCAACAACAACATGAGAGCCTGCGCCGTCCTTTATATGAAACCAAAGGTCTGATTTTGAAGCGGTTTTAAGAGTCAGCCTATCGTTCATAATATTGTTTCTGCCGACTGAAATCAAAAAGCCCTCGCTGCTTTCAAACTGCATAGGCTTGATATGAGAGGGGGCATTTTTTCCTCTAACGGATTTGTGCTTTAAAAATCCTGTTTGAATAAGTTCCTCTTTAATATCTGTTATCTCGGCGTCGCTCTGCGCTCTTGAAAGAGAGTCAATAACAGTATCAAGATACTGCGCCTCCTCCCTTGCCTGACGAATAAACCCGTTTAGCTTTGATTCTGCAATCTGCTTTTTTCTGTATTCCTTATAATACCTTTGGGCATTTTGCATAGGGCTTAACGCAGGGTCCGCAGGTATTCTGATTATTTCGCAGTTATTATAATAGTTTTCAACCTCATAAAAAAGAGAGCCCTTTTCAAGCGCATACTGATTAGAGGTTATTAAGTCGCCGTAAATTTTATATTTATCCTTATCGGCGCAATCCTCAAGCTCCTTTTCCCTTGTTACCGCCTTTCTGACCGCTCGTTCATAAAGATTATTAAGCGTTTTGAAAAGCTCGCCTGAGCGTTGACGAATTCTATCCGCCTTAACACGCTCGTGATAAAAATAATCAAGCGTTTTCGAAAAGGAGTCAAAATATTTGGTTTGAGCAAGTGAGCCGTACTGCAAAACAGGCATAAATGAAAAATCAAAGGGCTTATCGGATATAATGATATTCGGCTTTGGATTTTCGGCATAGTGCTTAATCTCATCAACAGAAGCCCCGTTTTCATACTCACGGCAAACAATCGGAGAAACGCCCTGAACGATTTCCTGAAATGCCTTTGACGGCGTTTTTTCGCTTTCGGCAAGTCTTCTTTTTATAACATTAATATCATCGGTTAATATATTCAGCTTATCCTGCTTCGGCGGAAAAACATATTTTTCTCCGGGCAAAACAATACGCACCTGCGATTTTGTTTCATCTATTCTTTTGAGCGCATCAATTATAATTCCTTTTTCGTTAATCAGAATTATATTACTGTACCGCCCCATAATTTCAACAGACAAAACAAGACGGCAAAGGTCGCCGAGCTCGTTTACCGACTGAAAGCCGAGCTGAACTATTCGCTCAAGGCCGTTTTGCGTTATATCCGTTATTTTTGCTCCCGTTAGATGCTTGCGCAAAAGCATACAAAGCATCGGAGGCTTCAACGGATTTTCGGGCGGATAATCGGTGAAATATATTCCCGCCGCATCTGCTCGGCAGGAAAGCAAAAGCTTTTTTGCGCCTTCTCTTGACCGAAGAGAAAGCACAAGCTCCTCCTTGGACGGTTGATGAATTTTCTCTATTCTTGAGCCCTCGGCAAAAGCCGAAACCTCATTTTTTAAATGGTGTAAAAAAATACCGTCAAGTGCCATTATATTTTCCTTTTAAAAGCTATAAGATAATTAAACAACCGTTAAAACGGGGTTTTCCTGCTTTGGAACAATAAATTCAACATCGGGAAACATTTTTTTCAGCATTTCCCTGAGCATATAAAAAGGCTCTGCCTCTGTTTCGAAATGACCTGCGCTTATAACAGGATAGCCGACCTCTGCCGCTTCAAGCATATCGTGATATTTTAAATCTCCCGTTAAAAAGCAATCTGCATTTTCCATTGCAAGCGAAATATATTCCTCGCAGGCACCTCCTCCGACAGCAACTGTTTTAACAGGCTTATCGCAAAGAGTATATCGTATTCCGCTGACGCAAAGCCTTTCGCTCACAAATTCCGCAAAATCGTCTATACTCATTTCACAATCAAGACTGCCTTTATAAATAAAGCTGTTTTCTATCGGCTCGGCATCCTTTAAGCCGAGAACGGTGCAAAGGTTATTGTTAATACCGTATTTTGATTTATCAAAATTTGTGTGGGCGGAAATAACCGCAATATTATTTCGGGCACAGGTATAAAGCGCAGAACCCTTTTCAAGACGCCTTACGCCTTTAAATATAATGGGATGATGAGAAATAATTAAATCAGCATTAACCTCGGCTGAATAATTGCAAATATCCTTAACGGCATCAAGGCAGATAACAGCCCTTTTAACCTCCTTGCGAAATTCTCCAACCAAAAAGCCTGCGTTATCCCATTCCTCCTGCGTATCAAAGGGTGCTATACTATTTATATAATCGTATATATTTTTTACAGTTGTCATAATAAATTCTTTATGGCGCAGATAATCTCTTTGTTATCCGCTCCGCCCTTTTCCTTATTTTCAAGATAGTTTAAAAGATGATAAAAATATTCCTTATGCTCAAAGCTTTTAATTTCGCCCAAATAATAATAAGCCTTGCTTCGCTTGATTATATTTCCCGTATAATAAGCATCAAACACATTATAGCAACGATTGCCATCTTTAACGATAATATCATTTTGAATTTCAAAGCCGTTTTCGCATAGGTAACGGCGAAGAATTTCGCTGTGAGTCATAGGATTGAAAATAAAATGCTTTTCCTTATTTTCAACCCAACTGCAAGAGGACAGGATATTTACGATAAGCTCTGCTCCCATACCGCATATTGATATATCCGAGCAATCACTTTCGCTAATACCTTCAAGTCCGTTAGACAAAACGCACTTAACCTTGTTCTCAAAGCCGCACTCCTTAACAAGCAGTTGGCAGGAACGGAGCGGTCCTTCGTTTACATCGCTTGCAACTGCGCCCTTAATTTTACCGGTTTGAAGAAGATATACAGGAAGAAAGCCGTGGTCGCAGCCTATATCAGCAAGAACACAGCCCTGCCTGACAAGCTGCGCCGCAGCGCTCAATCTTGGGGTTAATTTTATCATTTTATTTTAAAAGCTCGTTGATTGAGGCAACAAGCTCGTCTGCATCAGTTCCGTGAACATAGCAAGCCTGCTCAATTGTTTCGCCTCTTGATGACGGGCAGCCGAGACAGTGCATTCCGATTTCAAGGAAAAGCGGAGCAGCGTCCGGGCAGGCGTCAAGAATATCACCGATAATTGTTTCCTTAGTTACTTCTTTCATAATATTAAACCTCTTTCATTTTTTATATGCTCATATTATAATATAAAATAAAATAGTTTGCAAGTGAACAAATAATATGTTAATATATTTTCATATAGGGTAACACCACTGCTTATCATTACCCTAAGAGGTGTAATTATGAGTAAAAAAGATAAAGAAAACATAGATTTTGACGCATTGACATACGGAATAACAGAGGGCGGTTTACGCTCAACGCTTGAAATTAACCTTTTGATTTGCTATCTTGTTGTTAATTCAAAATGCAGGCTGACCGAAAAGCTTGTTATCGACACAATGACAGAGGGCGAAATTGCAAATTATTTTGAAGCAACATCTGCTCTTAAAAAGCTTATTGAACGCCAAACGGTTATTTTAGATGAAAACGGATTTTTAGTTCCCGGCAAAAACTGCGTGAATTTGATGGAGCTTGTTGAAAACGATTTGCCGTATTCAATAAGAAAAAAGAGCATTGAGCTTTCGGCAAAGCTTGCAGTTAAGGAGCTTTATAAGGAAGAAAACAAGGTTGAGATAAATAAAAAAGACGATAACAGCTATGATGTTACAATGCACATTCAGGAAAACGGCAAGGATTTTATGACGCTTACGCTAAATCTGCCCACGAGTGCACAGGCGCAAATGGTTGAGGACAGATTTTATGATAATCCCCCGAAGCTTTATAAAAACCTTATTGATTATCTTTTTACTGAGGACAGCGAAAGCGAGGATAATTAAAAATCTCTTATATATATACAAAAAATCCACCGAAAAATCGGTGGATTTTATTATTTGAATTGAATTATTCAGCAGCTTCCTCTGCGGGAGCTTCTTCAACAGTAGCTTCTTCAACGGGAGCCTCTTCAACAGGAGCTTCTTCAACAGGAGCCTCTTCAACGGGAGCGTCCACTGCTTCGTCAGCAAGAGCCTCGATTGTTTCCTCAGGCTTTTCAATAAGCTCCTTCATTGAAAGACTTACTCTCTTCTTATCAAAATCAATATCGGTTATAACAACATCAACCTCATCGCCTACGCTGAGCACATCAGCAGGAGTTTTAATTCTTTCCCAGCTGATTTGGCTGATATGGATAAGTCCCTCAATTCCGGGGATAACGGTTGCGAATGCACCGAATGAGGTTACGCCGGCAATTTTTGCGGAAAGCTTTGTGCCGATCGGATAATCTCTTTTAAGGATTTCCCACGGGTTGTCCTCAACCTTTTTGAAGCCGAGTGAAACCTTTTGATTTTCACGATCGAGAGCCTTAATATAAACCTCTACCTGATCGCCAACCTTAACAACCTCTGACGGAGACTTAATGCGGGTCCAGGAAAGCTCGCTGATATGAATCATACCGTCTATTCCGCCGATGTCAACAAAAGCACCGTAATTAGTTAATGATTTAACCGTGCCGTTAAATTTCATTCCTTCTTCAAGAGTTTCCCAAGCCTTTTCACGAGCGGCCTTTCTTTCCTCGTTTAAAACAACTCTGATTGAGCCAACTGCTCTTCTTCTTTGCTTGTTAACATCAATGATTTTGAATCTTACGGTTGTGCCTTTAAGAATATCAAGCTCTTGATTTTTCGGAACACCTGTGAGAGAAGCAGGAATGAACACTCTTGTTCCCTTAACTGTGCAGAGCACGCCGCCGCGAACAACTGCAACAACAGGTGATTCGAGAATTTCCTCGTTTTCAAAGGCGGCAACGATATCGTCCCAGCCTCTGTAAGCGTCTGTTAATTTCTTTGAAAGCTTAAGAACACCGTCTTGATCGTCTGTTTTTAAAATCATAAGATCAAGCTCATCGCCGATTGAAACGATATCTTCGCATTTATCAAACGGCTCTGCTGAAAGATCGTCATAAGCTATAACGCCTGTTTGCTTTCTTCCGGGAACATCAACAAACACCTCGGAAGGAGTGATGTTTACAACAATTCCCTTAACAATTTTGCTTGTGTCGTTTTTGCTGAATGATTGCTCGAGCATTTCTGCGAAGGTTTCACCATCAGCAGATGCTTCGACAGCAGCCGTATCGGCTTTATCAGCGGTTTCTGCTGTCTCCGCAGCATTTTCAGCTGCTTCAACTTCCTTTTCTTTAATTTCTTCGGACATGGTTTTTAGTACCTCCTTGATAATTACCGAGGGAGTAGATGCCCCGGCAGTAATTCCAACTACATTGAAACCTGAAAAATCTATCTCAGAAAGCTCGCTTGCAGTTTCTATAAGAAACGCTTTTGCATTTTCCGAACAAACATCTCTAAGTTTGCAGGTATTGGATGAATGGCGACCTCCGATGATAATCATAGCGTCGCACTCCCTGGATAGTGCAAGCGCTTCTGCCTGTCTGTCGGACGTTGCATTGCATATTGTATCAAATATTTCACAATTTGTACATACCTTTTTAAGAAATTTCTCGCATTTTTTCCATTCTTTAAGGCTAAAAGTTGTTTGAGAAACGCAAATCAGAGGATTTTTTTCAAAATTTTCGTTATTTTTGAGTATTTCTTCGAGCTCTTCAAGGTTTTTAAAAACAAATGACCTGCCCGTGCAAAAGGAGCGAATACCCAAAACCTCGGGATGATTTTTATCTCCGGCAATGAGCGTTACCGTTTTTTCGGGCTGACTGCTGACAATCTTATGAATCTTCTTAACAAACGGGCATGTTGCGTCTATATATGAAAGCTCTCTGCTCTCAATATCCTCTATAACGCTTTTTTCAACGCCGTGAGTTCTCACAACTATTTTATAGCCGTCCTTACACTCTGCGGGAGAGCTGATAGAGTAAACGCCCTTGTGCTCAAGATCCTCAACAAGCTGGCGATTATGAATTATGGGACCGAGAGTTGAAACCCTTTCCCCCTTTTCAACAAGACCGTAAACAAGATTTACAGCCCTGTCAACGCCAAAGCAAAAGCCTGCTGTTTTTGCAAGTTTAATCTGCATTATTTTCATTCTCCCAAAGCTCTGTTATTGAGTCCATAACCTTATTTGCGGCATTCTTAATATCATGAGGACCGGGCTGCTCCATATCAAGCCCCAAATCGGAAAGAGTCATCATTTTACCGTAGCTGACAGTTACCTTTTTAAAGGGCTTAATGGGCCCGTTGCAATAAATTGCGCAGGGCAAAACAGACGCACCCGTTGCCTTGGCTATAACCGCAACGCCAGCCTTTGCCTTTTGAGGAACGCCGTTTTTATCCTTAATTCTTCTGCCCTCGGGGCAAATTGCCATAACATGCCCCTCTTCAATTATTTTTTCACCGTATTCAATAGCGGAGTTATCGCCCTTACCTCTTCTTACCGGGAAGCCGTAAAGATGCTTAATAACCCAACCCACTAACGGATTTTTGAAAAGCTCAACCTTTGCCATAAAATGAAGCGGCGGAACGCTTTTCGGCATTGATGCAAAAACGGGATCCATTGCGCTTGTGTGATTAATTGCAACTATGTATCTTTGGTTTTTATCGGTTGGAACATTTTCAAGCCCTTTAAAATTCAATTTGAAAACACCTTTAAAAATCGGGCCGAAAACATTTTTAACAAAGCCGTAAAATTTATAATGCTTAACAACGGAATAGTCAAAGCTTACCATTTCATTTCTCCTTTTATGATATTCTTTATAAGCTCTGTGCCTTCGGCAAGAGAGAGCGAGGTTGTGTCTGCCATAACGGAATCCTTCGTTGGCTTGAGCGGAGCGATTTCCCTGTGGCTATCCTGATAATCACGGGCATTAACATCGGCAAGCACCTCTTCATAGGTTACCTTTTCGCCCTTTTCAATAAGCTCCTTATATCTGCGCTCTGCCCTGCACTCGGCAGAAGCAGACAGGAAAATTTTTACATTTGCATTGGGAAGAACAACCGTTGCAATATCACGCCCGTCCATTATAACATTGTTCTCTCTTGCAATAGAGCGTTGAAGCTCAAGCAGAAATTCACGCACCTGCGGAATTTTAGAAACATTTGAAGCGCCCATTGAAATTTCGGGAGTTCTTATTAAATCGGAAACATCCTTGCCGTTTAAGAATACTCTTTGAGTATTAGTTTCATCAAATTTCAGCTCAACGGTTGTTTCTTTAAGCATTTCAACAATGCCCTTTTCATCATTCAAAACGCCGTTTCGCAATGCGTTGAGGGCAACTGCTCTGTAAAGCGCACCCGTGTCAACATAAATAAAGCCCAGCTCCTTTGCGCAAGCCTTTGCTATTGTGCTTTTGCCTGCACCGGCAGGGCCGTCTATTGCAACATTAATCATACATAAAATCCTTTCAGAATTTATTTCATATTATTTCCGCAGGCATAGCCCGTTGAAAAAGCGATTTGCAGATTAAATCCGCCCGTATAGGCATCCACATCAATAACCTCGCCTGCAAAATAAAGATTATCAACAAGCTTTGACTGCATTGTTTTGGGATTAATTTCCTTAACATCAACTCCGCCGCTTGTTATTACTGCGGCTTCAATTCCGTAAAAATCGGATATATTAACCGTAAAGCTCTTTATAAGCTCGGCAAGGGCTTTTCGCTGCTGCCTCGTGATTTCATTAACCTTTTTTGACGGAGCAATTCCCGAAAGCTCAACAATAACGGGAATTAGTTTTTTAGGCAAAAGAGCCGAAAGAGAATTAATAAAATCCTTGTTTAATTCATTTGAAAAATCACGCAAAATCCTTTTATCAAGCGCTTCAATGTCTAACGCAGGCTTTAAATCAATAACAAGCCTTAATTCGTTATTATTAATCATATTGATATGGCTTGAAGCCGAAAGAACAACGGGGCCGCTTACTCCGAAATGAGTGAAAAGAAGCTCTCCGAAATCGGAATAAATTTCCTTTTGATTTTCAATAAGCCTGACAGAAATATTTTTCAGAGATAAGCCTTGAAGCCTTGGGATAAAATTATTACTGCAAACAAGCGGAACAAGGCTCGGCTTAATCGGTGTTATATTATGCCCTGCCGATTTTGCAAGGCGGTAACCGTCGCCCGTTGAGCCTGTTGCGGGATAGCTTTTTCCACCCGTGCATATTGCAACGCTTGTGCAATCAATTTTTTCTCCGTTTTCAAGAACAACGCAGCTTATTTTGCCGTTTTCAAATTCAAAATACTGCGCTGTGCCGTGAATAAAAACAACGCCTTTATTTTTTGCATTTTTAACAAGAGCGTCAACAATATCACTTGCTTTATCGGAGGCAGGAAAAACACGGCATCCTCTTTCAATTTTTGTTTTCACGCCGAGCTCCTCGAAAAAAGCAATGGTGTCATACGGCATAAATTCGGAAAAAGCAGAATAAAGAAAACGGGGATTGCGGGGAACATTAGATATAAGCTCGTTTAAATCGAAGCAGGCATTTGTTACATTGCACCTGCCCTTGCCCGTTATCATAAGCTTGCGTGCGCATTTCGGCATTTTTTCAATTATAACGGCTTCATTGCCCCGAGAAGCGCTCTGCGCCGCCGCCATTAAGCCTGCGGCTCCGCCTCCTATAATAACTGTTTTTCCCATAAAGCACCTAAAATAAAATTATTATTAATTATAAATTAACTGTCTGCCTTTGTCAATTCCTCGCAGGCAGTCTCCCATTCCTCATAAAGTGAATCGCGAAGCCTTGTTTTTTCTTCAAGGCGTGCATTGACTTTAAGAAATTCCTCATAAGGAGGATTGCAATTTAACTCCTCTTCAATCAGTCCTATTTCGTCCTCTGTGTTTTCAATATCCTCTTCAAGCCTTGAAATTTTTGTTTTCAGCTTTCTTATTGCACTTGCTCTTTCTTTTTTAAGCTTATAATCGTTTTGCTTAGGAGCCTTAACTGCTTTAATCTCTTCGGCTTTTTCGGCTTTTCGTTCTATATAATAATCGTAATTACCGTCATAACGCTTAATGCCGTTGGCAGTTAGTTCAAGAATACCCGTTGCAAGCTTATTAATAAAATATCTGTCGTGAGAAACAACAAGCATTGTGCCGCTGTAATTAAGAAGCGTGTTTTCAAGCTCCTCACGGGAATTTGCATCAAGATGGTTTGTTGGCTCGTCAAGCAAAAGAAGGTTATATCTGCCGAGCATTAGCTTCAAAAGGGCAATTCTTGCTCTTTCTCCGCCGGAGCACTTTGAAAGAGGTCTGAAAACATCGTCGCCTGTAAAAAGAAAAGCGGCAAGAGCGTTTCTTATCTGCGTTTCGGTCATAGCGGGAAAGGCAGACCACACCTCGTCAATTGCGGTTTTATTAAGGTCAAGCTTTGCCTGAATCTGATCAAAATAGCCCGTAAAAAGATTTGCTCCGTATTTATAAGAGCCTGTATCGGCTGAATAATCGTTAACAAGTATTTTTAAAAGCGTTGTTTTTCCGCAGCCGTTATCGCCGACAAGAAAAATCCGCTCACCTTTTTTTATCTCAAACGAGGCACCGCTGAAAACCTTTTTGCCCGAAAATGATTTTGAAATATCCTTAACGCTTAACACATCCTCGCCCGAAACACATTTCGGACTGAAATCAAAGCGTATTTTTTTCAGCCTTGCATCGGGAACAACAAGCTGAGCCTTAATTCTTTCAATAACCTTTTCCTTGCTTTCTGCGGTTTTTATATTCTTTTCCCTATTCCATCTTCTTTGCTGCTCAATAATTCCCTCAAGGCGTTCAATTTCCTTCATATCATTTTCGTATTTTTCGGAAATTGCCTTTTGCTCTGCTTCCTTTTTAACGAGAAACTGCGAATAGCAGCCTTTATACGAACGGATTTTTTTATTCTCTATTTCAATAGTTTTATCGGTTATTTTATCAAGAAAATACCTGTCATGCGAGATAACGATAAACGCACCTGAAAAGGAGGAAAGGAAGCCTTCAAGCCATTCAACTGCACTAATATCAAGGTGGTTGGTGGGCTCATCGAGTAAAAGCAAATCAGCCCTTGAAAGTAAAAGCTTTGCAAGAATAAGCTTTGAACGCTGACCGCCCGAAAGCTTTGAGGTTTGAGTTTCAAATTCGCTTTCCGAAAAGCCGAGACCGATAAGGCTTGACCGTGTTAAGCTTTTATAGGTTAAGCCGCCGTTTGAATTGAAAAGCTCTGTTAAATAATCCTGCCTTGCAATTAATTCGGCAGACGGGCTGCGGGTTATTTCATCTGCAAGCAATGAAAGCTCGTTTTCAATTTGAATAAGCTCATCAAAAACGGAAATAAGCTCATTATAAACGGTTTTATTATCGGAGCAGGTGTGCTGCTCCATATAACCGAGCTTTATGCCTTTACCTAAAAAAGCTCCTCCCTCAGTTGCTTCATATTCGCCTGTTAAGACCTTGAACAAAGAGGTTTTGCCAACTCCGTTTGCACCTACAAAGCCTACCTTATCCTTTTCTCCAACCTCAAATGAAGCATTTTGGAAAAGGACATTATCGCCGAAGGACAATGTTAAATTTTGCACGCTGACTGCCGACATAGTTATCTCCGTAAAAATATTGTAAATATAAATCTTAATTTTATCAAAACATATTTTACACTATTACGGCTTGAATGTGAAGCAAAATTTTGATATATTATAAATGTTATAAAACAAAATATATAAATGAGGGCACAAAAATGGATATTTTGGAATTAAAACCTGTTTTTAAGGATTATATTTGGGGCGGAACAAGGCTAAAAGACGATTTCGGCTTTAAAACAGAGCTAAACCCCGTTGCAGAGGGCTGGATGCTTTCCTGCCACAAGGACGGACAAAGCACCGTTTTAAACGACGGCTACGGCGAAAGAACGCTTGAAGAGATTATTGAAGAGGGCTCAAAGGAAAAAATTCTCGGAACAAGCTCTCTTAAATTCCCCTATTTTCCGATTTTAATTAAGCTGATTGACGCAAAAAACGATTTATCAATTCAGGTTCATCCCGATAACGAATATGCGAGGCGAGTTGAAAACGAATTCGGAAAAACAGAAATTTGGTATGTTCTTGACGCAGAGCCTGACGCAAAGCTGATTTACGGATTTAAAGAAAAAATCTCTAAGGAGGAATTTGAGGAGGCAATCAAAAACAACACGCTTTTAGATGTGCTTAACATAGTTAATGTTAAAAAGGGTGATTTGTTTTTTATTGAAGCCGGAACGGTTCACGCAATCGGAAAGGGCACATTTATTGCGGAAATTCAGCAAAACAGCAATTCAACATACAGGGTTTATGACTACGGCAGAGTCGGTAAGGACGGAAGGCCGAGAGAGCTTCATATAAAAAAGGCAGTTGATGTTTCAAAAACAGAGCCTGCTTCATACCCCACTCATCCGCTTGAAAATGCCGTTAAAACCGAATACGGCGAAAGGCAGCTTTTAACAAAATGCGATTTATTCACTGTTGAACGCTATTTAGTAAACTCTGAACTTACACTTAAAACAGACGAAAAATCCTTTAATCACATTCTTGTTACGGAAGGCAGCGGAGCAATCGACGGAAGAGAATTTAAAAAGGGCGCAAGCTTTTTCGTGCCGGCAAGCTACGGAGAATACTGCATAACGGGAGATAATGCAGAAATTATTGTTACGGGCATTTAAAAAATTTATAATTTTGAATAAAAGGTTGTTAGTTAGGGTAAGATACTAACAACCTTTTATGTTTGGAGATGATTAAATGTCGATAGTAAACAGAATTGCATTAATCCTCAATATTATAGGCGGAATTAACTGGGGGCTTGTTGGCCTTTTCAAATTCGACCTTGTTGCTTGGATATTCGGAGGCCAGGACAGTGTTCTTGCAAGGATCATTTACTGCATTATCGCCATTGCGGCAATATGGTGTATCTGCCTTCTGTTCAAAAGAAATGTTGTTGAGGAATAAAACGAAAAGAGCGGGGCTTGAAGAAAATCAAGTCCCGTTCTTATTATAACCCTTATACATATTCACGAAGCATTTCAGTTCTTATTTTACTTAAAATTCTTTTTTCAAGCCTTGAAATATAGCTTTGAGAAATTCCCATTAAGTCGGCAAGCTCCTTTTGAG
>UQSH01000004.1 GCA_900543795.1 uncultured Oscillospiraceae bacterium
ATCGGAGATTCCGTTTCAAAGGCAGAAAAGGAACGCAGAGCCTCAATAATGATTGAAGAAACCGAAAAAATCAGGAAGAAATATATGGAAAGCCTTATCGGTCAAAGCGTTTGCGTTTTGTTTGAAAACGAAATAGAAAGCGGAATTTTCCAGGGCTATACCAAAAACTATATTCCCGTTAGAATTAAATCAAATAAAAATATAATCGGCGAAGAAATAAGTTGCACCGTTGAAGCGGTTAAAGACGATATTTGCTTTGCTAATTAAGATTTTTAATTCCCTCAACCTCTTTTATAACGGCTTCATTTTCATTATCAAGCAGATAGCTTAAAGAATATATATAATAGCCCTTAACAGTACTCATTTGATTAAGATAAACAATTTGTCTAGAAATTATATTGCTGTTATCCTTAAATTCATTTATTGCATAGTCCTGATCTACTGAGGCAAATTCGTCCTCTCTTCCTGCTTTGTAAAGCGGCAGACCGACAAACAGCTTAGCGCTTGTTGCTCTTGAACACCATTCCTTAACGGTTCTTGTAAACGGCTGAACCTCATTATAAAATCCAAAATAAATTTGCGGGCAAATATAATCAACATATCCCTCCTCGGCAGACCATTTTTCAACATCTGCATACAGATTATTATAATTTGTTGAAACCCTTGACTGCGGACTTATTCCGAACTGAACATTCGGATTTGTTTCCTTTATTGCGGAATAAACAGAGCTAACCATATTTGAAACATTGTCACGCCGCCAATCGTCAAGAGAAAGCTCTCCGCCCGAAGAGGTATATTCGGAATACTCCTTTTCATCTATCTCCTCTTTAACGGTTGGATAAAAGTAATCGTCAAAATGAATGGCGTCAACATCATAATTATTGACTATTTCCTTAACTCCGTTTACAATCAGCTCGTTAACCTCGCTTGAAGCAGGATTGAAATATATTTTTTCGTCAATATATACATTAGATTTTGTTTCTTCATTTTTAACCCATTTTTTTGCGTAATTGTTATCGCTCAATTCGTTTATATCATTGCTTTGAGACACTCTATACGGGTTTATCCACGCTTCTATTCTTAAACCTATATTGTGGGCACAGCTTACCATTGTTTCTAACGGATCATATTTAAGCTCCGATCCCTGAACACCAAAGCAATATTTAGATACCGGAAAATAATCGGATTTATAAAAAGCGTCGGCACAGGGGCGTACCTGAACGGTAACGGTATTAAGACCGATAGCTTTAACCTTTTTAAACACCGACGATATATCCTTTTCAAAATCCTTTTGAGTATCGTTTTCGGATGTGTAGCCTTCAAGCTCAAAATAGGTTATCCAAACAGATTTAACATAATCATCACTTTCATTTACTGCGTTACTTTCCTCATTAACGGATGCAGAGCATCCCGTAAGCAATAATGCAAAGGTTAAAATCAGAATAATTATTCTTTTCATACTTGACACTTTCCCTCAAAATTGTAAAATATAATTAATAATTCATGGCAGTTTTAAATGAGCTGCGGAAAGGCACTGTTATCATTATGGAATACAGATTGGGAAATTCTTTAAGGATTAAAGACAGAGGAAAAACTCGGAAAATTGAATGTCCGAGCTGCAAGGCAAAAACCGAATTCGGCATTTTTACAAATATGGACACCCGCTTAACCGCCAAATATCCTCTGCTTGATGTTAAAACGGTATATTTTCTTATTTGTCCTAAATGCGCCGGTGTTTTCACGGTTGACGAAGCGAAGGGAGATTCCTTTATGAAGGGAGAATCCTGTGCAATAGGCAATTACGATTTGAAGCCGCTTGAAGCATTTAAGAAAAATGAAGATAAGTGAATTTCTTTTAATATATTTTTGCGCAGTAAATATATTTGCATCTGTAATAGCATGCTTGGATAAGCTATTTGCCAAAAAAGGAATGCGCAGAATTTCCGAGGATTTTTTAATGACAACAGGCTTTGTTGGCGGAGCCTTGCTTGAATTCCTAACCATGAAAATAATTCGCCACAAAACAAGACATAAAAAATTTATGATAGGCCTGCCTGTTATGATTTTCGCTCAGGCGTTTTTAGTGATACTTGTCTTATTTTTGAATTAAACCAAGAGGAGCATAGGCTCCTCTTTTTTATTACAGAATTATGCAGATAAGACCGCTGCAGCCCTCGTTTATAACCTTTTCAATAGTTTCTCTGAATTTGTTGCGTGCATCATCGGGCATTCTTTCAAGCTTGCCTCTTAATCCTTCGTTTACGAGCTCATTAAGCGATTTTCCGAAAATGTCTGTTTTCCATATCTCATTCGGATTTTCTTCGAATTCCCTGAGCAAATACATAACAAGCTCCTGCGACTGACTTTCGCTTCCGACTATCGGGGCTACCTCCGTGTAAGTATTACACTTAATTAAATGAATTGACGGCGCCTGCGCCTTGAGCTTAACTCCGTATCTGCCTCCCTGCTTCATTATTTCAGGCTCCTCAAGAGTAAGCTCCTCAATATCAGGCATAACTATTCCGTAGCCCGTTCTTTCCACCTCTGAAAGAGCGTTAGAGAATTTATTGAATTTTCTCTCCTTTTCGCAAAGACTGCAAACAAGGCTCAAAAGCTCCTTTTCATCGTTTATCTTATGTCCGCATTTTTGCGACAGAACCGAATAATAGTATTCGTTATTTATTGAAGCCTTAACGGCAATTTTTCCGTTTGATAAATCACAATCGGTAATATCTATACTGTCTATATCCTTATAATCCGAAAGCTGCCGTGCAAAATCCTTAACGCTTCTAATTGTTGTTATATCTCTGCTTATTTCCTTAACATAATTAAACATTTCTGTTTTAAAGCTATCGTCTTCATCAAGTCCCTTGATCCAACTCGGAAGATTAAGCGTAATACATTTAGCTGGAAATTCATATAAAACCTTTTCAAGAATAAAATTGATTTCATCCCTGTCAAGCTCAAGGCAGTTAATAGGAATAACGGGAACATTATATTTTTGCGTTAACATCTCTGCAAGTGAAATTGCCTGTGCTGATGACGGATCAACAGTGTTTAATGCAACAACAAACGGCTTATTAATTTCCTTTAATTCGTTTATAACTCTCTCCTCAGCCTCCTCATATTCATCACGCGGAATTGTGCTTATAGAGCCGTCTGTTGTAACAACCAAGCCTATTGTTGAATGTTCCTTAATAACCTTTTGCGTTCCTATTTCAGCCGCCATATTAAACGGTATTTCCTCATCAAACCAAGGAGTTCTAACCATTCTCGGCTGATCCTCCTCTATATAGCCGACTGAGCTTGGAACAATATAGCCAACGCAATCAATAAGACGCACCTTAAAGCGAAGATTATCCTCCATATTAAGCTCAATTGCTTCCTCGGGAATAAATTTCGGCTCTGTTGTCATTATCGTTTTTCCCGCCGCACTTTGCGGAAGTTCATCTCTTGCCCGTTCCTTTTGAAATTCTCCGTCTATGCTCGGAATAACAAGAGCGTCCATAAACCTTTTTATAAATGTTGATTTGCCTGTTCTGACAGGACCAACAACTCCGATATAAATATCGCCCTGTGTTCTTGATGATATATCATTATAAATACTCATATTCAAAACCTCACATTCCCGGAATCAGCAAAACACGCTTTGTGTCTAAAACATCTGAATCTAATTCGTTTTCACGCTTGATCAACTCAACGGAGGTTCTAAATGCTTTTGCTATATCCCAAAGTTTTTCATTTTTATCGGCAAAATACACCGCAAGTGCCGGAGATTCAAAGGTTTTATCGCTGTTAATTTTTACATCTGAAACTATTTTGTATTTCTTTGAAATGTATGAAAGTGCAGAATAATTAATATTTATCCTAACGCTTATTGATTTTTCGGATTTAATAACATAATCAAACGAGCCGATAAATGCCTGAATAACTGCAAAGGAGCCGATATCAAGCTTTTTTCTGTCTGTTATAAATCGAAGCTCACCGTTTTCGTCAATAACAAACGCATTCATTTCAAGCACTCCTTCATCAACAACCAAAACAGACAAATCAAGTATCTGCTTAATGCTTAAAGACTCTGTTTCAAACAAAACGCTTTGAGAAAGAGACTCCTTTTCAATTGAATAATCAGACATTAATTCAACAGCTTGATAATCGTTTGAAACATCATTGATAACCGAATATGAATCAGAAGAAAGCAGCTCTGTTCGTTTTCGGAATGCGGAGCAATTAACATTTATATCTCCTATTAGCTCTATAATTTTTAATTCATTATTCTTATCTGCCTTGGCCTTTGAAAAGAGATTGCCTGTTGTTATATCAACAAAGGCTAAATCCCCCTCCTGAACGCCGGGTAAATCAATAATTGTGCTTACCTGTGTTGATTTTTCACACCTTTTAATTAATTCCTTTTCTGTGTCTGTTGTGTATAATACAGAAAAAGAAACATTGGATTTAACAAGAAGCTTATCTGAAACTATCTTAATATCCTCACACGAGGAGCTTAAAAACACATTAATTATTTTTTTTACACAATCTGCTTCATCAATAGCGATTTCCTCGCTGAATTCCGATTTTGTATATTGAGAGCCGAGCTTTGAAATAAATGAAACCTCTTCCCTGTTTATAAGAATATTTTTCTCCTCCTTGAGCATTGAAGAGCAAAAATCGGAATACGCCTTAATTTTTAAAACAAATGAATTATGAATATCAACACGCCTTTGATTAATAACACGGCAGTTATTATACTTGTTGCAAACATATATATCGGCGCAAATATCCTCATAATTTCCGTCTATATTAATGCTTTTTTCAAAATCCTCTTCAAATTCGGCTGTTGAAATACAGCCGGTTGCTTCGCTGATATATGTAAGAAAAATTTTTGCCTTGCCGTAAACTGTTAAAACAGAATTTTTATAAACATAATTAATAATAAAATTATTGATATTGCATCTGATTATTTTAAGCAAATCATCGTTGTACGACATTAAGTTTTCCTGATAATCAAGGTCTGCATCAATACATTTTGAAAAAATACAGCACTTTTCCCTAAGCTCGATTTTATTATTTTCCATAAATTCACATTGCCTTTCCGCTGCAAAAAATTATTATCTAAACGGGTCTTGCAGCAATTTTCCCGTTTGCAGATTTTTCTGCACTCCTTTACTGATAATTATTATGCGGGAAAGACAAACAATATAACAAAAAACGCTCCCGTACAGGAGCGTTTTTATGTTAATTATAAACTTTTTTTATTTTGAAAATCATTCTTATAAAGGGGGCTACAAATTTGGGCGGATTTAAAACAATAACTTTCACGGCAATTCCTCCAATTACTTAGTACAGCAGATTATTCCGAGAATTATTACTGCAACCGCGAGCACTCTTATAACCCATGTTGTCGGAAGACATATTGAAATAACACATCCAACTCCGAAAGCAATCCACAAAAAATCTCTGCGGCACATTTTTTTCATAGCAATAACACCTCGATTTAAGTTGCAACCTGTTATATACTATGATGATTACCGTTAATCGTTACTCAAAAATAAAAGAATTGTTCCTTTTTTAAAGGAAATTTTAACATCGTCGTTTAAAAATTCATTACTTTGCCCAAAGGATTGATATGAATAAACAGTTTTATTTTCTGTTTCATATTTTGCACCTTTTATTGTTAAGCCTTCAACGCAATCCGAGAAAGAAAAAACAGAAAAAAATTTATATTTATCCTTTTTAAGAATAATATCTTTTGAGGATACAAAAACCATATTATTTTCATTTAAAATATAAGCGTATATATTGCTTCTGTTGCAATAATCAAGGCAAACAATATTTGAATATGTATGGTCAAGCCTACTGCCTGCGGCACAGAAAATTGCTATTTCATCAAAGCCTCTTTTGATTGCCTCCTTAATGCAGGAAAAAGTATCCGTGTCGTCCTTTTCACACGGAAGAGCGATAATTTCACAATCCGCAACAGGCTTCGGCGAGGAATCAAAATCCCCTATAATAAGATTAACGGGTATCCCTGCATTACGACATGTAACATATCCGCTGTCTGCCGCAATAATAAAGCTGCTTAAATCAACATTTTCTTTTAAAAAATTATAATTCTCAACGGGTGCCCCCGAAACTATTGTGCATTTCAACGGTTTAATTCCCATTCCTTTATATTTTTTGCGTCATTATACATTTGAACATAGCTGCTATGACGGCTTTCAGATATTTTTCCATCCTCAACCGCCTTGCAAATTGCACAACCTTTTTCGCCTGTGTGCGTGCAGGAAGAAAAGCGGCATTGACCGAAATAATCGGAAAATTCTCTGAAGCAATCAAATAAATCGTCCTTAAAAATTATTTCGCATCTTTCAAAATCAAGAGAGGAAAAGCCGGGGGTGTCTGCAACATAGCCTCCATTCACCTTAAAGAGCTCACAATGCCGTGTTGTGTGCCGTCCTCTGCCAAGCTTTTTGCTTGTTTCTCCCGTTTTAAGAGAAAGCGCAGAATCAATTGCATTTAAAAGTGAGGATTTACCAACGCCGGTGTTACCTGTAAAAGCGGAAATTTTGCCTTTAAGCATACCCTTAACACTTTCAGAGCCCTCACCGGTGGTATTGTTGCAGCAAATAACCGTAAGACCGGCTTTTTTATAAATATCGGAATATTCAGTATATGAGCTGCTTAAATCGGTTTTTGTAAAAACTATAACAGGCTCAATTGATTTATATTCTGCAAGCGCAATCAGCTTGTCAATAATGAGCGGATTTAACGCAGGCTCAACGGTTGACGAAACAATAAAAAGCTGATCAAGATTTGCAAGCGGAGGTCTAACAAGGGTGTTTCTTCTCGGCAAAATATCTTCAATTCTGTTTTCTGAATTTGAATTAACAGAAATTTCAACATCATCGCCAACAAGCGGAGAAATATTTTTATTGCGAAAATTCCCTCTTGCCTTGCACTCATAAACAGCTTCAGCGGCTTCCACATAGTAGAAACCGCCTATACCTTTAATAATTTTTCCTTTAATCATAAAAGCTTATTCTCCCCCGTTATCGGAAAAATCAATGGTTAATTCCTTATCTGCGTTAACATTAATCTTAAAATTATGCGTTGCGGAAATTTCGGTTATAGAGGCGTTTCCGTTGATTTCCGTTCCGTTATCGGCGGGAATTGCGATTTTAACCGTTGAACCGTTTAATTTAACGGTTTGAGATTTATATTGCTTTCCGTTAACGGTTATAACGAGAGTGTCGGACGGAATATTTCCGTCTGCGTCCTTATAGCTCGGAAGAATAACATTAAGAGTAACCGTATAGGTTGAAGAGGGCTCCGTTGTTGTTACACCTGTTGAAACAGTTAAAACTATTTTATCGTCCTCCCTTGCAGTTGAGCCTGCACGGGGAGACTGGCTTAAAACAACACCCTTTCTTACGGCATTATCCTCTGTTTCAAAAACAACATTTGTGAATCCGGCTCTTTCAAGGAAAGCCTTTGCATCGCTTTGGGAAAGCCCCTTGACATCGGGAACCTGATATGAATTAAGCCTTGTTGTTGAGGGGCCGCTTGAAACATAAATAATTATTTCCTGATTTTCGGAAACAACCGAGCCGGCCTTGGGATCGGTATAAACAACCGAGCCCGTCTCAACCGTTTCGCTTGAAACCTCGGCAGCTCTGTAATTCGTAAGGTTGCTCATTTGAAGCGTTTTTTCAGCCTTTTCAAGAGTTAAATTATAGCAGTTCGGAACGCTTATATCCTCGTTGCTGGCTGCAACAAAAAGCGTAACAGTTGAGCCTGCAATAACCGATTCTCCTGCCTCGGGAGACTGACCTATAACTGTGCCGGGATTATATTCATCAGTTTTTTGATATTCTGCAATAAATTCATAATCATAAGCGTCGCTTGAAGCAAGATCGTCATACGGCATACCGATAAAGCTTTCAAGCTTTCTTGTGTCGGTGTTGACACCCTGAGTCATAAACATAACAAGACCTACTATTGCGGCAATAAGCACTATAATTCCCGTTACAACAGCCGTTATAACCTTTTTCTTATGATTGGGATCTATTTCCTCATCGTAAGTCTCTTCCTCATCAGGCTCTTCATAGTCGCTCCTTTGAGCGCTCTCCTCTTTGAAAACATATTTTGTTGGCTCTTTATCAATAAAATACGAGTAATCAAAGGTTGCCTGCGGATTTCTGATTATTTCTTCTAAATCAAGGAGCATTTCCGTTGCAGTTTGGTATCTGTCGTTCGGATTTTTTTGCATTGCATGATTGCAAATTTGTTCAAGCCCCAAGGGTATATCGGGATTAATATCGGTAAGCTTTTTAGGCTCCTTTTGAAGCTGCATAAGAGCAACGGAAACTGCACTGTCTGCCTCAAACGGAACTCTGCCTGCAAGCATTTCATAAAGAACAACGCCGAGTGAATATATATCTGCCCGCTCATCGGTAAACTCGCCCTTTGCCTGCTCGGGAGAGATATAATGAACTGAGCCGATTGCATTTTCGGTAAGCGTTTTAGTTTGTGTTCTTGAAAATCTTGCAATACCGAAATCGGTTACCTTAATATTTCCCGTAGGCAAAAGGATTATATTTTGCGGCTTAATATCTCTGTGAACAATGCCTTTATCATGAGCGTGTTGAAGCGCCTTTAATATTTGAGTTGTAAAAAACACGGCGTCATTCCAAGTTATTATATGCTGCTTTTGAATATATTCTTTAAGCGTTATGCCGTCAACATATTCCATAACAATATATTGAATTTTCTCTCCGAAGCTAACATCGTAAACCTTAACAATATTCGGATGCGATAAAACGGCAATGGCCTTTGATTCGTTTTTAAATCTTCTGACAAATTCCTCATCATCGGAAAACTCATCTTTAAGTATTTTTATTGCAACAATTCTGTCGTCAACATTATCATAGGCCTTATAAACAACAGACATTCCGCCAACGCCTATGATTTCCTGAACCTCATATCTTCCGTCTAAGCGTTTTCCTACATAATTTTCCATAATCAATCTCCGATTATTATAAATTATTTTGCTATGGCAACAACCGTGATGTTATCGCCGCCGCCGTTATTGTTTGCTTTTTTTACAAGCCTGTCTGCAAATGCATAGTATCTTCCGTCGCTGACCTCATTTATCATTTCATTATCGGAAACATAATTTGAAAGGCCGTCCGTGCAGATAATCAAAACCTCATCATCATCTAAATCTATTTCGTCAAAATCTATTTCGATATTTTTATCAACGCCGATTGCTCTTGTTATTAGATTTTTATTAGGATGATGCTCTGCTTGCTCCTTAGTTATTTTGCCCTTGTCAACAAGATCTTGAACAACACTATGGTCTGTTGTTACCTGAACAAGACTGTTGCCCTTAAAAACATACGCTCTGCTATCACCCGCATGAGCAATATACGCAACGGAATCCTTAACTATTACGCAAACAACGGTTGTTCCCATTCCGTGAAGCTCCGGCTTTGCATAAGCCATATCGTAAACCTCGATATTGGCGGCAACAAGTGCGGAATCAAGCATATTTTTAATTGAAGCAGGCCTCATATTCTCTCTGTATGCGGCATTAATTTTATCACTTATAACCTTAACGGCAAGCGCAGAAGCAATATTACCGCCGGCGGCACCGCCCATACCGTCGCACACTACCGCCCACGCAACCTCGTCGGGAAATTCTCCAACTGCATAAGCGTCTTGGTTGGACTCTCTGACCTTGCCTTTATCTGTTTTAGCAACAATCTTCAATTAATTCACCTCAGTTCTTTTTCTTCTAAGCTGACCGCAGGAAGCATTTATATCGCTTCCGAGCGTACGCCTTATTGTAGCATTTATTCCCCGTTTTTTCAATATGCTCAAAAAACGGTTTATGGCTTCATCGGTGCTTCTGACATTTGCACGCTCCTTAACATCATTAACAGGGATAAGATTAACATGGCAAAGCATACCTTTAAGCCTTGAAGCAAGCTCCTCGGCACATTCGTTACTGTCGTTAACACCGTTTATCAATGTATATTCAAAGGAAACTCTTCTGCCTGTTTTGCTGACATATTCTCGGCAGGCAGTTAAAACCTCGTCCATACACCATTTATTATTAACCGGCATTGATTTACTTCGTATTTCATCATTAGGAGCGTGAAGCGAAACGGTCAAAGTTATCTGCAAATTTTCATTAAGTAAATCATACATTTTAGGAACAATACCGCAGGTTGAAAGCGTTATGCTTCTCATTGAGATATTAAGTCCGTTTTTATTGTTGACATTATAAAGAAACCTTATAACATTATCATAATTATCAAGCGGCTCACCTATGCCCATTAAAACAATATGCGAAATTCTTATGCTTAAATCCCTTTGAGCACTATGAATTTGGCTTTCAATTTCGGATGGTGTCAGATTTCTCTTAAATCCCGCAAGTGTTGAAGCGCAAAATTTGCAGCCCATTTTGCACCCAACCTGACTTGAAACGCAAATTGTGTAGCCATATTTATATTTCATTACAACAGATTCAATATATTCTCCGTCATTTAAACGAAAAAGATATTTAACAGTTGAATCAATTGAAGAAACATATTTTTCCTCAACAGTGCAATCGGCTATATAATAGTCGTTGCTTAAAGAAGCTCTTAATTCCTTAGACAAATTTGTCATTTCTTCAAATGAAGCAACGCCGTATTTATGAAGCCACTCAAATATTTGACCTGCTCGGAACCTCGGCAGGCCTAAATCTTTAATTTGAGCCGAAAGCTCTTCAAGGCTTAATGATTTAATATCCTTTTTCATTTCAATCTCTCAATAACGCAATAATAAAATCCGTCTGCGCCGTTTTCTCCCGGAAAAACTGTTTTTTCACTAATTTTAACAAAGCCTGAATTTTTATTTAAAAAGCTCTCAACAACCTTTTCATTTTCTCTTTTATTCAATGTGCAGGTTGAATAAAGCAATCTTCCGTTTTTCTTTAAATACTTCGAAGAAGTATCAAGAATTTTAAATTGCAAAACAGGAAGCTCCTTGATTGAATCCAAATCCTTATACTTGATTTCGGGCTTTCTTCTGATGATACCGAAGCCGCTGCAAGGAACATCGCAGATTATTTTATCACATTCGGGTAAATTTTCATTCACCGCACAGGCGTCGTTAACATCAGCGGTAACTGACGAATAACCAAGCCTTTCAGCGCCTTTCTTAATAAGCTCAACTCTGTGTTTATGTATATCAAGGGAATAAATTTTCGCCTTATTTTTTGAAAGCGATGCGGCTGTGAAGGATTTTCCGCCCGGTGCGGCACAAACATCAATAACAGTTTCTCCCGCCTTAATATCAAGGGCTTTAACAGCATTGAAGCAGGAAAAATCCTGAATATGAAATAAACCCTTTTTATATGCATCAAGCTCGGTTATATTGCAGCCGGTTTTAATAATAACAACATCGTTAAGCACTTGTGCATTTATGCTTTCATTTTTTAATGACGAAACAAGCCCTTCGGCGTCTGTTTTTATGTAATTGGGAACTGCAAAAACGGGAGCATTCTCATTAATATAAGGTAAAAACGACTTAACCCTATCCTGTGTGTATGCCTTTGAAAGCATATTAATAAGGCTTTGAGGTATTGAATATCTAATGCTTAAATCGTCAATTAAATTTATATCAATAATATTATTTGCTATATTATGCAAAACCGCATTTATCATACCGGAATAAAAGAAAAGTCCGTTATCCTTGGCAAGCTTAACGCTTTCATCAACCGCAGCACTTGCAGGCACCTTATCCATAAAATAAATCTGATAGGTGCCCATACGCAAAATCGTTTTTACCTTTGGCTTTGATTTTTTGCAATATTGCTCAATGATATAATCAAGTGTAATTTTCCGTTCAATAACACCGTAAACAAGCCTTGAAGCGAATGCCTTACCCTCGTCAATGCAAGAAAGCATCTTATCAAGCTCTATATTTGAATACGCATTATCGTATAAAACGCCGTATAGCGTTTCAAAAGCTATTTGTCGTGAACTAATCATTTCCTTCTGTTTGCAACCAAAAACAGTCTCAAAAGCGTTGCAAGAGAAGAAGCAAGTGCCGCAACATAGGTTAAAGCGGCGGCGGATAAAACACTTTTTGCTCCGCCGTATTCATTCTCCGAAAGCAATCCGTTTGAGCTGATAACATTAAGTGCTCTTTTTGAAGCGTTAAATTCAACAGGAAGCGTTATTAACTGAAAAAGAGCAACTGCCGAATACAAAATAATTCCGATATAAACAAGCGGCTGATAATTGAAAACAAAGCCTAAAAGTGCAAGCGGAATACCTAAATTTGAACCGAATTTGGTTATCGGAATAACCGCATTTCTTATTTTAAGCGGAAAATATCCCTCTGCATGCTGGCAGGCGTGTCCCGCCTCATGACAGGCAACTCCGACTGCGGCAATGCTTGAAGAATTATAAACACCCTGTGAAAGGCAAATTTCCTTTGTTGCAGGATTATAATGATCGGTTAAATTACCGCTAATTGGCTTAATTTTAACATCAGTTACACCGTTTAACTGCAAAAGCCTCTGTGCCGCCTCTGCGCCTGTTAAGCCTCGTGAATTTCTTATACTGCTGTATTTTCTGAAATTTGAATTAACCTTTGCCTGACATATAAATGAAAAAATTATGACGGGTATCATAATAAACCCCGTTAAATAATAAACAAAATAAGTGCCCGTAAAATCGTCTCCCTTAATTTATTTAAGAATATCTCCTTGGCAGATTTTATTACCCGCAAGGAAGGATTTTATATCCATTCTTTTTTTGCCGATTGGTTGAATTTCAAGAATGTCTATACAATTTCCGTCTCCGCATGAAACAGTAAGTCTGCCTTTACAGCAAATAACCTCTCCTGCCCTTGCGCCCTTATCCTGTGATAAAACAGATTTATGGATTTTAACCTCTTTATCTCCGATAACTGCGCTTGCAGCAGGCCAGGATTGAAGTCCTCTAATCTTATTGTGAATTTCAAACGCCGATTTATTCCAGTCAATTCGGCTTATAGATTTATCTATCATAGGAGCATAGCTTGACTCTCCTACCTGCTTAACAGGCTTAATTTGATTTTTTTCAATAAGCTCAATCGCCTTGCTTAATGCATCGGCACCCAAAGCAGAAAGTCTTTCAAATAGCTCCTCAGACGTTTCATTAATATCTATTTCAGTTTTCTCGGTATAAATAACATCGCCCGTGTCAATTCCCTCGTCCATCTGCATTATGCAAACGCCCGTTTCCTTTTCTCCGTTAAGAATTGCCCATTGAATAGGTGCACACCCACGATATTTCGGAAGCAAAGAAGCGTGAACATTAATTGAGCCGTGCTTGGCAGAAGACAAAACATCGGGGGGAAGAATTTTTCCGTAAGCAACAACAACGATAAGCTCCGGGTTAAGTCTGCTTATAATATCTCTGTTTTCCTGATTATTAAATTTTTCAGGCTGAAAAACCTCAATATTATTCATTAACGCAAGCACCTTAACGGGAGGAGGAGTTAAAATCTGTTTTCTGCCTGTTTTTTTATCGGGTTGAGTGAACACTCCGCAAATTTCATTGCCGTCATTAATCAGCCTTTCAAGGCAAGATGAAGCAAAATCCGGGGTTCCCATAAACAAAATTCTCATTGGCTAACCAACTCTCCGTCAACAAGATGTGAGGTAAACAAAATACCTTCAAGATGATCGATTTCGTGGCAAAATGCTTTTGCTTTAAGTCCTTCTCCGGTAAACACCTGCCATTTGCCGTTTCTGTCCTGCGCTTTAACCTGAACCTTCATTGGCCTTTTTGTTGTTCCCCATTTTCCCGGAAGTGAAAGGCAACCCTCTTGGTCAATCTGTTCTCCCTCTTCATAGGTTATCTCGGGATTAACAAGCTCCATAGGGCCCTCTCCGATATCTATAACAACAACACGCCTTAAAATACCAACCTGAACGGCTGCAAGGCCTACTCCGTTTTGGGAATACATTGTTTCAAGCATATCGTCAATTAACGAAGCAAGCTTATCATCAAATTTTTCAACTTTTCTGCTTTTTTTATTAAGTATCGGATCGCCGACCGTAACAATATTTCTTAAAGCCATTTTAAATTCCGTTGCCTTTCCAATTTAATTCATATCACAGAAATAGAAGTACCACAAATTAAACCACAGCACAAGCTGCTGTTCATTCCCCGGGTAATAATATAAACAAAATTAATGTTACCCAATTAAAGATTGAGGTCTAATCCAATCGTAACCTCTTTGTACTCTTTCATTTTAGCAATTTTTTGTAATATATCGTTTAACATTCTGCGAACTGATTTTGAATTTTTGCATTTTATTGACAGTCTGTGTCTGTAATTATTGTTTATTTTACTTATTTTTGCCGGACTCGGACCTAAAACAATAAACTTTTCATTTTTATATTCAGTTTTGTTAAGCTCAACAAAAATATCAAAAAATTCTTTCGCACAAAGAGCAGATTTATTTTCGTCCTCACTTGTAAACGAAACTGAATATATATCGCAAAAGGGTGGATATGTAAGCAATTTTCGAAGATTTATTTCACTCTCGTAAAACGCCTTATAATCCTGCCTTGAAGCGTATTCTATTATTTCGTTATTCGGATTTATTGTTTGAATAACGGCTTTTCCGCTTGCGTTTCTCCGTCCGCTTCTGCCAACAACCTGCGTTATTAAATCAAAGGAGCGCTCATTAGCGGTATAATTTTCATCATAAAGAGAATTATCGGCATTAACGACGCCAACAAGCTCAACATTAGGAAAATCAAGTCCCTTTGCCACCATTTGAGTTCCGATTAAAATATCATAGTCGCCGTTTGAAAATGCGTCAAAGATACGCTGATGGCTGAATTTTGCGGATGTTGTGTCTGCGTCCATTCTTATTATTCGAGCCTGAGGAAAAAGTCTTTCGATTTCATCCTCAATTCTCTGCGTACCGTAGCCGCTGTATCTTATATTTTTAGAGCCGCATTCGGTGCAAACATTATCAAGCGGCTTTGAATATCCGCAATAATGGCACATAAGGCTATTGTTGAAGCTGTGATAAGTTAAGCTGATACTGCAATTCGGACAGGTTATAACATGTCCGCAGTCATTACAGGCAATAAAGGTGTTATATCCCCTGCGGTTAATAAGAAGTATTGCCTGTTTTTTCTTTTCAAGTGTTTCTTCAAGAAAATTTTTCAGCGTACTTGAAACAGGAGTTTTGTTTCCGTTTTTAATTTCCGTCTTCATATCAACGGTTATAACCTGCGGAAGAGCTGATTCTCCATATCTTTCTTTAAGCTCACAAAGCTTATATTTGCCGTTCACGGCGGCAGAATAGCTTTCAACGCTCGGAGTTGCAGAGGTTAAAAGAAGAAGCGCCTTATTATATTTACACCTGAATTTTGCAACCTCTGCCGCATTATATTTTGGCGTTCTTTCACTTTTATAGGTGTGCTCCTGTTCCTCGTCTATAACTATTAAGCCAAGGTTATGAAGCGGAGCAAAAACGGCACTTCTCGTTCCGATAACAATTTTTGCCTCGCCGCAATCTGCTCTTTTATATTCGTCATTTCTCTCGCCGAGTGAAAGTCCGCTGTGAAAAACCGCAACCTTTTTGCCGTATCGCTTATGAAAAATCGAAAGAGCCTGCGGAGTCAGAGAAATTTCGGGAACCATTACGATAACATCCTTTCCCATATTAACCGCTTCATCAATCAATTTAAGATAAACCTGGGTTTTGCCGGAACCTGTTACACCGTAAAGAAGTCCCGTTCCTCCGCCGTTTTTGAGCAAATTTGAATAGGTTGAAAATGCCGTTTTCTGCTCGTTAGACAAAACAATTTCTTTTTTAGCAACAAGACTGTCGGCATTTCCGTACGGATTGCGAAAAACCTCTTTTTTATAATATTCGCAGATTCCGTATTTAACAAGATTATCAAGAACGCTCTTGCCAACAGAACAAAATTCGCAGATTTCATTTACCTCTGCCGCACCGACATCCGATAAAAGATTTACAACGGATTGTTGCTTTGGTGTTAATCTTTGCGTTATCTCTGCATTATCATCAGCAAGGCGCATCATTTTTTCACTTTTTGAGCCAACCTTATCAATACCTCTCGGAAGCATTTGGCGCAGGCAGTCGTATGTTGTGCAAAAGCATCTTTCTTTAAGCCAAAGAGCAAGCTCAACCATTTCACGATCTAAAACAGAAGCATTTTTATCAACTGCTTTAATCTCCTTCAAGCCCGTGTTTATTGCTTCAAAGATTTTTATAACAACGCCTTTTCTTAAAGCATTACCCTTTCCGAAGGGTACCTTAACTCTTGTTCCCTCGGTTATGGTCTCTTTTAGCTCCTCGGGGATATAATAATCATAATCCGATAGAGTGCTGAAAAAGGTGTTTTCAACTGCAACAGTTGCAATTAGCCTGTTCATTATTTTGATTTAAGCTCGGCAGGCTCTTCAACAACATATTTGCCGTCGTTAATTTCCTCAATGGCAAGCGAAACGCTTTTATCATCAAGAAGCACTTCGTTTTTAACTGCTTCCTCTCTGATTTCTCTTGCTCTTTTAGCTGTTGCAACAACAAGACTGTATCTGCTGTTGCAGTTTTTTAATAACTTTTTTAAATCCGGATTAAACATATCAATTATCTCCTTAATTTCTTTTTTTTAACTCTGAATTTAATATCTCATTAATTTCCATAACGGCCTTTTCAAGCTCGTTATTAACAACAACATAAGTGAATTTTGAAGAGGCTTCCATTTCCTCTTCGGCGATTTTAAGCCTGTTTTTGATAGCATCCTCGCTTTCGGTGTTGCGCTTTTTCAGCCTATGCTCAAGCGTTTCAATATCAGGAGGCATTAAGAAAATAGAAACTGCGCTCGGATAATTCTTCATTATCTTTTGAGCTCCCTTCCTTTCTATAATCAAAAAACAGATTTTGCCGTTATCAACCGCTTCAAGTGCAGGCGCAGACGGAGTTCCGTAGTAGCATCCGTTATATGAAGCGTATTCGAGGAAGCTATCCTCATCAATCATTTTTTCAAATTCCTCGGTTGTTTTGAAATAATAATTTACTCCGTCAACCTCGCCTTTTCTCGGCGCGCGTGTTGTTGCGGAAATAGATTCGCAAACATCATTTCGGATTTTTGAAATTTCTTTAAAGACAGTGTCCTTTCCGCAGCCGCTCGGAGCGGATAATATAACAATCATTCCCTTTTTATTCACCAATATCAACCTCCGAGCCGAATTTTTGAGCAACTCTTTTTAAATCAAGATAAGACAAAACAACATTATCTGAATCGGTTATAATAACGCTCATTGTTTTTCTGCCGTGAGTTGCGTCTATTAGCACACCGTTTGATTTTGCCTCTTGAACAATGCGCTTAACGGGAGCAGATTCAGGGCTGACTATGGCAATAATTCTTTCGGCGTTAACAAGATTGCCGAAGCCGATATTAACTAAATTCATAACCTCACCCTTATTCTATATTTTGAATTTGCTCGCGGATTTTTTCAACCTCTGCTTTAATATCAACAACCTTGCGTGCAATGTCAACATCATTAGCCTTTGAGCCGATTGTGTTTGCTTCCCTGTTTATCTCCTGAACAAGAAAATCCATTTTTCTGCCAACAGGCTCATCGCTTTCAAGGAAAGCGTTTAACTGCTCAATATGAGAGCGCAAACGGACTGTTTCCTCTGCAACGGCAACCTTATCGGCATAAACGGCAACCTCTTGAAGAATTCTTCCCTCATCAAGAGAAACATCGCCGAGAAGCTCGTGAACTCTTGCAACAAGCTTATCGTTATATTCCTTAACGGTTTGCGGTGAGCGGCTTTCAATGAAGGAAACACATTCAAGAATAAACTGACCTCTCGAATAAATATCAGCCTTCATTCGTTCGCCCTCTGTTTCACGCATTGAAATAAAGCTGTCAACCGCCTCGGAGCAAACCTCTTGAATATAAGACCAAAGCCTTTCCTCGTCTTCCTCTGCCTTAGTAAGAACAAGAACATCGGGAAAACGGGAAATAGTTGACGAGCCGAAATCCTCTTTTAATTTATATTCGCTTGAAATTTCTTTAAGCGCTTTAACATAGGCAGAAGCAAGCGTGTGATTAACAACAACCTGCGCATCCTCCGTTTTTAGTGCTTCAACGGTTAAATAGCAATCAACCTTTCCTCTTGAAACCCTTGAATTTATATAGGATTTTAGCTTTTCCTCAGCAAAGGAATACTGCCTTGGAACACGGCAGTTAAATTCAAAATATCTGTGATTAACAGATTTGATTTCAACAGATATAACATAGCCGTTTATCTCCTTGGCGGCTCTGCCGAAACCCGTCATTGATTTAATCATATTATGTGCCTTTCTAATATTGTTTTAAATTAGAAATATTATATTACTGCCGAATATAGAGGTCAATAGTTTGTTAATAATTTATTTACAATATTAATATTTTATTTACAATTCCAAATATAAAAAGAGAGCAGAGGCATTACCCTCTGCTCAATTTAATTAAAACTCTATCTCCTCGCCGCCTTCTTCTATACCGCCGCCGGTTTCGGAAGAAACAGTTAAGATATAATCAATACAAAATTTATCAATCTCCGCATAAGGAGGCTCATAATATTTTTTCATATTTTCTTTTCCTCCTCATCAAGATGCAGATTTTGAACAAATATTGCCGTAATCAATAGTTTGTATCAGGGTTCCCTGATTAATATTACCGCTATTAATTGTCGGATTATAACTATATTTTACATAAGCACGAGCATTAACTGCCTTTGTTGTGTTAAACCTCAAATAATACTGATCTGTATCAACAGGGTTTTTCGCAACCAAACTGTTAACGCCTGTACCTCCGATTATAAGAGTATCTGTTGAATTCGCAGTTGTTGAATAAACAGTTCCCACTTCAGTTATCGTTACACCGCAGGTACCCTGCGTTACACCGCTATAAACAGTAAACTTTCCATCAACATACAAGCTAATAGAATATACAAACGGAAGCTTTGAATTAAGCTTTCTGATCATTTCACTGTCAGAAATAACATTGCCGTTAACCTTATACACTCCATCAACAAAGCTAATTGAATAGAAGGCTGCATCGCCAACAGCGTAAAACGCATATTCATCATCATAAGTTACAACAGAATAAGTTGAATCGGGATTAAGAATTGCAAGAGCATAAGAACCGGCAGATTTTGAAGCAACTGCTTTTGAATCATAATAAAGCTCTTTGCCGTCAACACCTTTAATAGCAACTCCGTCAACGGTAACAACATAAGGACTGCTTGTGTTGACATATTTAGGAGTAAGAACAACAACGGAATTTGAATCTTTAATGTCTGCTAAGGTATAGGTTCCGTTATTACTTGCCAAGCCATTTATATTCCAACCGTTAAATGCGTAATACGGTATCGTATCCAAAGCAACAGTTGAGAAGCCGCCGATTGTGTATGAACCATCAGCAAGAACGATTTGAGTTTGCTCTGAAACGCTGTATTCCTGAACGGTATTGCCGTAAATATTCTGAATTTGAACCTTAACATTACCGGAAACATCAGCATCATTTGAACAATATACCTCAATAACAACATCGCTTTGAATCTTCGTTGTGTAAGAAGAAGCTGATGGAATTGTCATTTCAGTGCCGTTTGCAGAAACAACCCATTTATAAGATGTGTATCCGACAGGAACGGTTTTAGTTACAGATTGACCGTAATAAGCAGTAGATATTTCGTTGCTTCCAACCTGCACCTCGCTGCCTGTTTCGTTACTGTAAACTTTAAACGTTACATTATAAGATCTTCTGCTTGTTGTTTCATCATTATTAACAGTCTGCAATGCTGTAAGAATATTTGTTGTTGTGTTGTCAAGAACATCTTGAGCAGATTCTCCTGTGTTCTTATAAATTACATTACCAACATTAACATAAGCCGTATTATTAACTGAATAACTCGGAGTTGTGCAAACCTCTGAATTTACATTAGAAACACCGGTGCTGAACGGTTGCTGAACAGTAGGAACACCTTGAACATTTAATGTGTCATAAATAGAGCTACCAGAGCCAAGATATTCGTCTGAAAAAGCCGCAATATCTTGATATTTAATAAGGTCTATCGTTGCATCATAGGCTGTATAATCAGCAACAGGATCAAGATTAGTGTTTGTATCCTTTAACGCATTACCTGCAGAATTAATTGCAATCTGGGAGCTTGAATACTCAAAGCTATCTCCAACTGTTGCCGGATTATAAACTGCAGTAACATAATATCTGTGGCCGTTAAGCTGAGTGGTTACACCGTTTATCTTTACGAAATCACCTGTATTAAATTGTGAAGGATTTGCATCATCTGCTTTGTCATAGAACACGCCAACGAATGTATAATGATCAATTACCTGCGAATTTGAGGTTACAATATTTCCGCTTTGATCATAAGCAATATAGGGACCATCACCCTTTAATTCATACTTTGCTTTATACATATTTGTGTCATATCTGTAAGCAGCATCTTTTTGATGCCAAATATCTGCATTGCTATATGCTTCTGTAAATGCTTTCCATGTTCCGTAAGCATAAATTTGTCCGTTGCTGTTAACATTATTTGAATTATAATTAGATTTAACAGATGTATTGGAAATAGCCAAATCAACTGAGGAATAATCAGCAATTTCCATTAAAACAGCCTTTGCATCATTTATATGCTTAACAAGAATATTTACTTGCTCCTGACTTGTTGCATAAGGCATATCGGGAGCATCGGGGTCGTTATTTGCCTTCGGATCAAGAGAAGCAAAATGCTCTTTGATAGCATTTACTGCTGTTTCATAGGCTTTCCAAGAAGAAAGAGTGTATTTATGCTCTACTCCCTGAGTATCCACATAAGAAACAACGCCTGTTGATTCGTCCTTAACAATTTCATTAAGGAATGTCTGCTCACTTTCGGCAGAGGAAAGTGCACCGGAATAATCGGCTTTGCGTTCTATTTTACTTACATCAACACCTTTAAGAGTGTTTACCTTCTTTAAAAGAGTAGTTGATAAGTTTTCCGCTTCACTGTAGCCGTTAAGAATGTATGATTGAGAAGTAAGAGCATCATAGGCGTTGAGAAGCTCAAAAACATCTTCGGGGTTATAATTTGTTATAGCTCCAAGAATACTTTGCCTTTGGTCATCTAAAAGAGCAGTTCTAACCGGATCAAAATTGATAACCTTTATTGTTCCAAGCTCGCCTACATAAAAGTTATTGTAACCCTTGCGCCCAGCCAAACCGGTCCAATAAGTATATGCACCGAATAAAACATCGCTGTAAGATGTTAAATAATCATTAACCTTAGTTCCCGATGTTGTTGGATTACCGGTATAATTCAAATAGTTTGAACCGTATCTCCATTCATTTACACCCGTTCTAACACCATTAGTACCATAATCGCCTTTAACACCATTTAAACTCCATTGAGGAGTTGTATCATAATACCAATCAGCGGTTTGGGAATTTGAAATACGCCATGTTTTATCAGAATTACTTCCGAGAGAAAGATAATTTGAGGCTTTTGTAACATTTGTATCGGTAGGAATATATATAGCCTGTTGATAAATTGTTGTATTACCATTTTTATATATTCCGCCATTGATAGGAGCTGTTGGAGTATCTCCTTCTATTCCGGTATAAAGCCAAACAAAGTTAATATTCGAAACACGAGCATTAACATTATCAGAGGTTCCGGTGCCTCCTGAGGTTGCATTTTTAGAGCCATTATACATTTCTCTAAATGTTCCAAGAGCGGGCTTTGTAAGCAAATTATTAGTATATTTGCCGGAAATTGAATTAGTAAAGTTTGCATATTCGGAAGCGGCAATTCCATCAATGGTTTGGGGCTTTTTATATTCCTTCATTGCGTTTATTGCATTAACAAGATTTGTAAACAATTCAACAACCTTTACGGAATCAAATGCAACGCCGCCGTATTTCATTGCATCCTCATAACGAACAACGGCATCATAGGCTTTATATGCTTCTGCCATATTTGTATAAACAAAATCACTGCTATCCTTGATGTTGTCCATTGCATCAACATACCTTTTCTTTGCGATATCAATTAATGTTCCCGCAATTGCAAGGCAATCGTTTTGATATACACTCTTTGCAGAATAAACTTCGTTGAATATAGTGAAATCATCCATATAGCCATTTGAAGCGTTTGACCAATAACCGCAGGAATTTCCATAATGAACAGTCCAATCATTTTGGAAATAATCATGTAAAGAATAGCCGGCAGTCTTTGCATTCGCTTCTGTATAATAATTTATCTTTTTAGTAAGAACACCGTCAAGATAAATATAGATATAATCATAGGTTCCGTTCGGAACAATCTGAACGGTAATGTGGTTCCAATCATTAGCCTTTAATCCGCCTTCGCCGAACACTGCGGATGCGTTTATATAGTTATCGTCTTGCGTTGAGGCGTCGTAAGCGAAATGCAGATTGCCATCTTCAAGAAGTTCAAAATACCTTCTGGCAAAGGTTGTGTTATCATTACCGATATTAAAAATAGTTTCTCCGGTAGTTATTGTTTCTCCGGGATTATACCAAAGTGAAATAGTATAGCCTTTCAACGAAGCAGTTGATGAGCCGCTATATGTTGCAGGGTTGTGAGCTTCAACTCCTCCTGCAACACTTAAAACATTATTGTGAATTGTTGCAGGGTCCTGAACGGTAGCAGTGCCATAATTTGTTTTTGGATAAACAGAAGCATCCGTGCCCTTTGCAATATCCTCCATAGGATCATAATATTTCTTTGAATTTGTGTTAACGCTTTCTCCGGGTATATAGTTCTCAAGAGCGTCAAGAGAATCAATAATATCTTGTGTTGAAAGGGCTCTTCCGTAAATACGGAAATCAGAAATATAACCGTCAAGCATACCGTCAGCAGCATAAGAGGAAACGCCGAAATATAAATTTCCGTTCTTCATATTACTGAACATTGCCTCATTAAGAGAAGGCATATCATTAGGCGAACCGGCTTTAGTTACACTTTCTCCGTTTTTAGCGTAAACTGTTTTTAAAAGCGATCCGTCAACATAGAAATTAATAAATCCATTAACAACGGTCATTGTGTACAAATGCCATGCACCGCCATAAGTTGAGCCTTTATAACCGTTAGCAATTTTAACCTCACCGTTGTTTGCACCGCCATATTCCATATTGGCCGCACAGTAAACATAGGCTGAATTTCGTTGCGTGTTACCGGGTAGGGTTCCATCTGAATCCCAAGCAAGTGTTCCGGCTTCCTTATCCGACCAATCGAAGAAACGGCCCGTTCCGTTAGAACCATCGACCGGGCTTGCATTGTTTGCATAACCGTACCACGAGAATGTAACACCGTCTTTTGCAGTGATATTACTAAACATATTAGAGGTGTTAATTTTTTCATAGGTACCCGACTGCGTGCTTGAGCTTCCGCCTGTAAACTGAGCGCAAACCTTACCGCTTAAATCCTGAACAGCAGTAACACCTGAATTAGTTAGAGTATTGCCATTTCCTGTTGCATCATAGGTTACATCGTCAGTCGTGAAATAACGAGCAAGCAAATAATCGTTAACGGTTTTACCCTGTTCAACACCTGTATAATCATAGGTTGCTTTACCAAAGGCTTTAACGAGCTTATTATACTGATCTGTTGTTATATTCATAACAGAACCATGTCTGGGATACAAATGGTTTATGTTCAAGGCTTTATTTTGGTTATTTTGGAATCCGCTCAAGCTATTCGAGCTATATGCTGCGAAGAATGATCTTGAACTTGAATAGTGGTCGGCAAGAAGCACATACTCGCCCGTTGCTTGGATTCGATAAACCTGCGGACCTTCAAAGTAACTGCTATAATCAGTGTCTGTAAATTCAACAAATGTACTATAAGGACCGTTTGCATTCTCTGATGTTGCATAGCCAATCTTATCGCTCGAATCGTCCTTATACCAGAGATAATAAAACTGACCGTCATAGGTAATATCGCCGTCAATATTATCGCCGGTTGTTGTTAGCAGCTGCTTTGGTTCGGTTAGGAAGGTTTTAAAATCATCGGTATAAACATAGTGCATATATGTTCCGCCGTTAATATAACCGACCGCCCAATAAAGCATATAATGACCTGCATTTTTATCATAAATTGCCTGGGGAGCCCACGCACGTGAAACAGAGCCGCCGCAAAGAGAACCAACTAAAGATTGAGTATCAATATTCCAAGGTTGAGCAGTTGCAATATCGGCAAGATCATTCAAATGCCAAACAAGAAGCTTGGAGTTATTTCCCCAGTTTGAACCGTTTTCGGTATTCAAATCCGTTGCAAGAATATAATATGTTCCGTCTTCCGCTTGAAAAGCATACGGATCACGAACATGACCGGACGCCGCAACACCGGAATTGTCCGGATATGATTCAAGAGAGCCGGAAATAACAGATGTGTCCCAAACAGGATTGTTACCGTTTAACGCCTCAAAGTTATATCCATCATCGGAAACAGCCATATGAAGAGTTTCTCCTTCGGTTGAGTTTCCGGTAAAATAAGTAAACAAATACTTATTCTTTGTTGAATCCTGATTTACTGATTCGATATTTTCAGAGCCCGTATAAAAAGATACAGACTTATAGCGAATATCATGCATAAAATAATCGTTATCATCAGAACCAAGCATAATGTTATTAATATTTGCGGTATCAAGTGTATGCTTACCGCCATAAATTGTTTCAATAACAACGCCTTCATCATCGGTAATAAAGGTTCTAACATAGCCGTTAGAATATGTCATAACATAATGGTAATCAACACCGGTAGTTAAATACATTGACTCAGTTGATATGGATCTATTAGCGGCACCCGAAGTATATCCTGTTCCGCCAACATGAACACGACCATAGGCATCCTGTGCAAATACATTATTATTCCACATATCTGATGTTCCCATACCAAGAGTTGGAGAAGTTCCAAGTTTGAAGAAGCAGTATTCATCAGTTCCGGTGGTTATAGTAAAATCTTGATAAAAAGAGAATTCAAGATCAATCTTAAAGCAATCAAGACCGGTAACAGGGGTGGTTGTGCTGCCGCTATAATTTGTTAAATACATATAGCCGTCTCGAATTAAAGTTCCCTTTGTTCCGCAATCAAGCGTAGTTGTTGTTCCACTCCAAAGATTAATATTCCAAGACATTCCGTAATCTGTTTGAAGCAGCTTATTAGCCTGAGATCCGGTAAAGCTTGTGTAATCTCCGTTAGCAGCACCACTGCCCCAGCAGGTATTTGAAGAATCTGTTCCGGCAGGATAAGTAAAGTCAGACGAAGCAAATTCAGTCCAATCAGTAGGTGCAGCATAAACTGTCATTGGAATGCATGAAGCAAGCATCATAACCGCAAGAAATAAAGAAAGTATCTTTTTTGAAGCTGACTTTTTCATAAATAAAAAACCTCCTATTTTACTTGAAAGCATAGAAATACTGCGGATTTACTGACTGCATCCGAGCATTATTTTACTTTCAGTTTGAACGCAATATATTAATATGCGCAAAATTATACGCAATAATTATAATTTATAATTTTAATCTTGTCAACTATAATTATGAATAATTTGTAAATTTTACAATTTGTTTTACAAAAAGACAATTTATGTAAGAATTAACAAAAAAAGAGGCTGAAAAATCAACCTCTTTTATCGACAGATTATAAATGATTAAGCTTATAATAATTATTCATATATATTAAATATTGCCTGTGCCTTTTCCTTAACCATATCGGCAAGATACTGTGGCTCAACAACCTTTATTTTATTTCCGAACTGCATAAGCCAGGAAACGAAGCCGTCTGAAACGGCAGCATTAATTTGCGTTTCAAAATGATTAATATCAACGGCAGTAAGCGGAATACGGGCTCCAAAGCGGTCAAGTATAGGCTCACGCATATCAAGCTCACAATTGAGGGTTACCCTATCAACCCGTCCGCTGAACATATTAAACATTTTTGATGAATAATCGGCAATATCAATTTTATCATCATACTCACTACATTCCCCGATAGGTCTTGCCGGGCATTTTAAAATTTGGATTTTACTCATTCTGTCTAATCTTAAATTCATAAGATTATCGTGGGAAGCCTTATTGCAAACAAGATAATATCTGTCGTTCTTCCAAAGGAGCGCATAAGGAGAAACGATAAAGGTTTTACTTGTGTATGACTTTTTATTCTGCTTATCAATATTTCTTGTTTTATAAACAAACTTAACAGTTTCGTTATTGCGTATTGCCTCGTCAAGAGCGTCGATAATATAATAAATTTCCTCATTATCGCATTTATATGTTTCCTCGCAATAAACCTGTGATTCAAGCTCCTGTGCCTGTTTTTCGGAAAGCAATTCCTTTAATTTGGAAATTAAAGAAGCAGTTTTATTCGGTGTTATAAAGCCGGCAGAGTCAACAGCATCAACAAGCAGACGGATTTCGGGAACCTCAAAGCTTCTTGATGAAATATAAAAGCCTTTTTTATTTTTTGTTGATGTAACAATTTCACAACCGATTTCATTGAGCGCCTTTACATCTGCATATATACTTTTGCGCTCACACACAACCCCGTCGTTTTTGAGCAAATCAATAAGCTGAGTTGTTGACAGGGGATTATCCTCGTCGGAATATTTAAGAAGATATTTATAAACGAGCAAGGTTTTAACCTTTGAGGTCTGCATAAAATCACCCACCTTAATAAGCTATTATGATTTTATCACAATTTACTGATTTTTTCAACTATTGAACGAAAAACGGGACAGCAATTTTCACTGCCTGTTGTTCCGTCCTCTGTTAAAACAACTATTGCATATTTCGGATTATCATACGGATAAAATCCTGCAAACCAAGTGTTCAGCACCTCTTTACCGTTTTGATAAACTCCGCTTTGCGCCGTAGAGGTTTTGCCTGCGCTGTTATTATTATACTCAGCAGAGGCGGCGGTTCCGTTAGTTACAACATAACGCATATATTCCCGAAGCTTTACGGCGGTGTTCTGAGAAATTATGCGTATTCCCTCTTCCCTGTTTTGAGTATATGACAGTGTACCGTTTTCATCTGCCCTGCCAAGAACAAAAGACGGTTGATTATATATTCCTCCGTTTGCAATAGCACAAACCGCCGAACAAAAAGCAAGCGGAGATGCAGTTAAGCTGCCTTGTCCAAAGCCGAAAAGTGCCAAAAGACCTTTTGATTCAAGCTCCGAAGCTGATGGAAGATTTCCGTTATCGGCAGTTAAATTTTCTGTTAATGCCATTTCCTCTCCAAAGCCAAAGGAGGCTGCGGTGCCGAGCAGTCTTTCGCTGCCGAGCATTAATGCAAGATTAACAAAATAGGTGTTGCAGGAATTAGCAAGCGCTTCCTTGACGGTTTGATTTGAATGTGCCTTTTCGTGCAGGCACGAAAATGTTGTGTCGCCAACAGTTATACTGCCCGTGCAGTTATATTCGGGGTTGATATTATTTTCAAGTGCACAGGCGGAAACGATAAGCTTGAAAACAGAGCCAACTGAATAGGGATTCAACGCTCTGTTCAAATAATCATCAGGTGTTGAATAGAGCGCAAGTATTTGCGAGGTTTGGGCGTCCATAACAACTACCGCTCCCTTTTTAATACTTTGCGCTGACTCCTCTACTGCCTGCTGAACATTTTTATCCACGGTTAAAACAGTTCCCGATTTTAAATTATCAACTGTTTTTTCAACCCTTCCTGCGTCTCCTTCAAGTATTCTTCCCTTTGCGTCAACGGTAAAATTAATTTTCATTTCGTAGGAAGCTTTATCTGTATTTTTAATCATTCGGCTAAGCAGGCAGTCATTTGATTTAGTTACTTCAAATATTTTAATATATTTTGTGCTTGCATAATGCCTAATTTCCTTTACAATCGGTTTGCCGCCCGAGAGCTCATCGGCGATTTCCTTTATTTCCTTTTGCGTAAAAAGCCTATTAAGCTCGTTCAAACAATTTTGGGTTGGCTTTATTACGGCAACAAGCGTTTTTTTGTTATTGTTAAGCTTATTCATATTGCGGTCGTACACCGTTTCATAGAGGCGTGAAACTGTTAAGGAATAGCTGTTGTAGCCCGAAGAAACCGTATATTTTCTTGAAAAGGTTATATATGCAATTCTGCCTATTGTTGATGCTAAAAGAAGCACAACTGCACAGGCAACTGCAACTATTCTTTTTTGCATAAAAACACCCCCGTTTTATTATAAACAGGGGTGTTTAAATTAATCTCTTTTTCTTCTGAAAAGCGCATTGGGAGAAATATCTGTATCGCATTTAAAGGAATATACATCTGTTGCCTTATTTGCAACCGAGGTTTTTTCCTTATCGTTTTCATTAAACAAATCCTCAACGGTAATTTTATAAGGAAGCTTAAAGGGCTCAACAACCTCAAGCTCCTCTCCCTCATAAAATCTGTTTCGCTGGCAAACTGTTAATCTGCCGTTTTCGCAGGATTTATAAATTGCACAAACATCCCAATCGCGAATGTATCCGCCGTTATCCGTTACCTGACCGTCTTTTATAGGTCCGAAATTAAAGCCGGTTGTATATTGGCGGTGGCTCATTTTATTTATCTCGTCCAAAATCCATTGAGACGGCTTAAAATCGGAAGAAGGGTTTTTAACATATTCATCAATAGCAGCTCTGTAAGCATTGGTAACTGCGGCAGTGTAATATTCACTCTTTGCTCTTCCCTCAATTTTAAAGGAATCAACGCCTGCATTGACAAGCTCAGGAATATGCTCAATCATACATAAATCCTTTGAATTGAAAATGTAAGTGCCGTTTTCCTCTTGATTAATCGGGAAATATTCGCCCGGACGCTTTTCTTCAACAAGACTGTATTTCCATCTGCATGGCTGGGCGCAATCGCCTCTGTTTGCATCTCTGCCCGTCATATAATCACTTAAAATACATCTACCGCTGAAGCTCATACACATAGCGCCGTGAACAAAAACCTCTATTTCAAGATTAGGATTGCATTTATCACGAATTGTGCGTATTTCGTCAAGCGAAAGCTCGCGCGCAGTTACAATTCTCGAAGCACCCATTTCATAAAAAGCATTTGCGGTTTGATAATTAACAACACCTGCCTGTGTTGAAATGTGAACATCAACATCGCAGGCATATTTTTTTGCAAGTGAAAGAACGCCGATATCTGCAATAATAAGTGCGTCAACGCCTATATCCTGTGCATATTTTAAATAATCGGGAAGAAGCTCTATTTCATTATTTCTCGGAAGCGTATTACAGGTTAAATAAAGCTTTTTACCTGCCGAATGAGCAAAATTTACCGCTTCCTTTAACTCATCGGCGTTGAAATTTGAGGGATTTGTTCTCATTCCGAACATAGTTCCGCCGACATAAACGGCGTCTGCGCCGAATTTAACGGCAAGCTTAAGCCTAAGCATATCTCCTGCGGGAGATAAAAGTTCTATTTTTCTCATATTAATAACTCAAATAAGGTGCATATTTCTGAATTTTTGATTTGAATTCCGAATAGGTTTCGGCAGTATAAAGAGTTCCGTCATTATCATGGAAGAAGAAATAATCATCAATATCCGCAGGATAAAGAACGGCCTCAATTGCATCAAGTCCCGGGTTGCATATCGGTCCCTCGGGCAAGCCGACAACCGTTGATGTTGAATTAGTACTGTAATAATTCAAATAGTAATCGGCGGTATGAGCCGAGGTTGACGAAAGAGATGGTGCAACCTTGTTCTTGATATAATCGGTTGTTGACTGACAGCCGAGAGACGGATAGTTTGTTGTGTCTGCAAGGCGGTTTTCAATAACTGCTGCAATTGTTTTCATTTGATCCTTTGTGCCTGCCTCTGCCTGAACAATGGAGGCAATTATGATAACCTGATCCATTGTGTAGCCAAGCTCCTTGGCTCTTTTTCTGTGCTCTTCGGTTATCTTGTTTTCAGTGTTTTTAAGGAATGTTTCAACTGCGCTTGAAGCACTTTGTCCAACATAGAAATCATAGGTATCGGGGAAAAGATAGCCCTCAAGCCTATAAGGAACAGTATCCTTTGACTTCAAATCAGAAACAAGCGAATAAGAATACTCCGTTGATTCAATAACCGAAAGAAGTGCAACTCTGTCGCAAACCTCATTGTCAACAAGCTTGTCTATAATATCGGCAACTGTATATCCCTCCGGAATTGTTATTCTTACCGTTTCTGAGGTTTCGGGATCACCCATCATATTAATCAGCATACCTTCAAGGCCCATTTTTCCGTTTAGGTAATAAACACCCGCTTCAAAGGGACCTGTTACATCATAGTCGCCTACTACTGCGTCTGCCAGCTTTAAATAAAGCTTGCAGAAATTTTTGCAGTTAATCAAATCATAATCAGCAAGAATATCTACTGCATCGGATGGCTTTTCAATCTGCTCCGTATAGCTTACGGTAACTGATGATTTTGTTTTAGTTATTCCGAAAATATCATTTAAGCAAAAAATAGCATAAACAGATAAAACCATTGACACGGCAATAACGATTATAAAAAACAGATATGTTGAAGCAACGCCGACGCTTTTTTTCTTTGATTTAGCACGAGTGCCGGAGGAAGCTTTTGTTTTTTTATTATGATTATAGGTATGCGAATAATCGTGGTCGGTAAAATAAATATCCTTTTTCTTATAATCGGAATCAGCAGGATTGATTCCCGATTCATCAAGCTTTAAATCATCAGCCATAAATTATCCTCCTTTGCAGTTTAAAATATTTGATTGCGTTATGATAAAATCAACCTTTTCATCAAATTCATCACAAGGCAAAGCATCTTCAATGAAGGTATTATAACATAAACCAACACTGACAGATGTAAATTTTTTTAAAAATTTATCATAATAGCCTTTTCCGTAGCCTATACGATAGCCCTTTTTGTCGAAGCAAAGTGCAGGAACAACACAGACAGGAAAAGAAGAAAAGCTGAAGGGCTTACAGCATTCCGTGTCCGGCTCCATAACCGAAAAGCTTCCCGCTATTAGCTGAGAGGGCGAATTTATGATATAAAATTTCATATTACCCTTATTATCAGTACAAACGGGAAGAGCAATAATTTTTCCGTCTGCCAACGCTTGATTTATAATTAAATCGGTTGAAATTTCATCAGGCAAAGAGCTGTAGCACAAAACAGCATCTGCTTTTTTATATAAATCGGATTGCAAAAAATTTATGCAAATCAATCTGTCGAGCTCTGTTTTATTTTGAATGCTTTTCCTTAACTGTTTATACTTTTTTCTTAAATCACTTTTCATCTGCATTGAATTGCTTTTCTAACCTTTTCAGAGGCTTCTTTTCCGCTTATTGCGCTCACTATTTCAAGACCGAAATCAACAGAAACTCCCGCACCTCTTGCGGTAATAATATTACCGTCTTTAACAACATATTCCCCGTCGGTAACCGCTCCGTTAAGATATTGCTCATATCCGGGATAGCAAGTTGCTCTTTTTCCGTTTAGGAAATTCTTTTTACCGATAATAGAAGGACCTGCACAAATTGCGCAGATTAACACATTATCGCTATACGCTTTATCAAGCACACTGTGCAGAAACGGCGAAGCGTCAAGATTATTAACACCGGGAATTCCTCCGGGAATAACAACGGCCTGAACACCGTCGTAAACAAATTCGTCCTCAGTTATATCAGCGGTAATCTCAATTCCGCAGGAGGATTTAACTCTTTTGGAGCCTATGCCGACTGTTTTAACATCAATTTTTGCTCTTCTGAGCATATCAACAGGAGAAAGAGCCTCTATAATTTCAAAGCCCTCTGCAAGAAATACATAAACCATAATAATTCTAATAGCCTTTCACATTATATATCTTATTTTATGTTTCCTTTCGGAAAGTTATATTTTGAAAAAATCATACCTACGGGATGTTCAAGACTGCAACCGTCATACAAATATTCAATGATTTTATCCGATTGATTAAATGAAACGCTGTTTTCATAATCACAATCCGAATAAAGCAAAACGGAAAAGCCTCTTTTTTGATAAAAGGAAATTAAATTATCGTTTGCAGGAATCAGCCACAAAAAATTTTCATTTAATTCCTTTGCGTAATGTAAAAGGCTTGTTGAATATCCTTTATTTCGAAAATTTTCATCGGTTGCAACCGCATAGATATAATAGCCCTGCTTATTACAATATGTGCAATCAACAAGAAAAAGCATTGAAGCAAGTGCTTCTCCCTCAAATAAGCCGAGGCATTTATAATTTTTACAATTATCAAGAAAGAAAATAATTTCCTCCTCGCTATCCTTAAACACCTTATTCCAAAGAGAGATGATTTGCTTTCTGCTTTGAGTAAAACGAATATCAACCATTATACACCGCCGCTTCCTTTTTGAGCCAAACGGCAGGCTTATAGGACTGCTTTGCCTTTCGGAGTCCCTCAATTCCGAGATCCTCTTCCCTGTTTACAAATTCATAGCCCTGCGATAACAAATGCTTTGCAAATTCCTGATTAATTATTGCGTATGCTCCCTGAACATCGGCAGGCGCTTTTTCGAAATGAGTAACAAAGCATTTATCATTTAAGCGTTCCCCGTAGGTATAGGCAATAGGCTTTGAATTAATGCGGATAATACCGCCCTCAAAGCCGATTTGACTGTAAAGCTCAAAGCCTCTCAAAACAGCTTCAAATTCAAGAGAATAATCGGGATCGTTGTCATCGTGTTTCTCAATCCAATTAGAATGCAACTCAATACACTCCGAGATGTTACTTTCGTTTATAGGCTCAAAGCTCCAATCGGGATTATTCTTTTTAAAATTAGTAATATGATTTCTTTTTGAATGATATTTTTTACCCGAAAGCTCGGCAAGGTCGGCAACATTATATATATAGTCATTATTGCCGTCATCATAATAAAAAGAAAATTTATTCGGAAAATTCTTTTCAAGCATTGCTTTATAGCTTTCGGTAACGCCGTATATTCTTGCAGTATTACCCATATCTGCGGCGTCCTTAATTATTTCTTCAACAGCGTTTTCAAAATCGCCCTTGCCGATAGGAAGAGAATATGAAATGTTCTTATCCTTTCCCCAACGGCAAATAAAGAAGCCCTTATAGTGCGCTACCTGCGTTCTGTAAGGAACGCTCCACAAAAGTATATTTCCGAATGTGTACTCACAGTTCATACTGTGAGCATACGAAAAGCATTCTTTAACCCATTCCATATCCTCGAGAACAGGTGCTTTAAAATTTAACATAATTCCTCTTTTACAATTTCAATTATTTGTTTATGAATATCATCAATAGAATAAGGCTCTGCGCCATTTGAACATTCAACAATTTTCCATCCCTGCTTCTTTGCAGTATAAAGTGCCGATTTTCTGCATTTTTCAAGAAAATCAACATTAACCTCGTGAACATCCTTTTTATTCTCGTCTCCGTCATATCGTGAGGTCATCAGCCTTTGCGAAATCTCAACAGGCATATCAAGATAAATAACGCAATCGGGACGCGGAATTGAAAGCTTATTATATTCAAAATCCTCGCTCCATTCAAGATATTCATCCCATTTGCTTTCTTCAATTTTTTCCATTTGATAAATTGAATTTGAGGTTGCATATCTATCTGCAATAATAAGAGCGCCGCTTTCATAATCCTTTTTCCAGCCGAGATTAAATGAAGCGTATCTATCTACCGCATAAAAAGCGCCTGCGGCATACGCATTTACATCATCGGCAGACGATCCGAACTCACCGCCTAAATACATTTTAACAAGAGTGCTCGAAGGGCTGTCATAATCCGGAAGCTTAATTTTTTTATAAGTAATTTCATTGCTTTTAAGATATTCTTCAAGCAATTTAATCTGCGTTGATTTTCCGCTTCCGTCGAGTCCCTCTATTATAATTAGTTTTCGCATTTATTCTTTCTCTGAACCTTCCTTTTATTACCGTGCTCGTCAACTATATATGTATTTTCAAGCTGACCGACAAGGCTTTCCTTAAAGCTGTCAATATAAATACGGCGCAGCTTTGCCTGCTCCTCCTTTTCAGCCTGTGTTAATTCGCTTTCACGGGCTTTACGGGCGAGCTCATTAATTCTGTTAATTTGTTCTTGTGTTATCATCAGTCTAAAAAGTCCTTTAATTTTTTACTTCTGCTCGGGTGGCGAAGCTTTCTAAGTGCCTTTGCTTCAATTTGACGAATTCTTTCTCTTGTTACATTAAACTCCTTGCCAACCTCTTCAAGGGTTTTAGGATTACCGTCGTCAAGACCAAAGCGCAGCTTAAGAACCTTTGCCTCACGAGGTGTGAGAGTTTTAAGCACCTCTGCAAGCTGCTCTTTAAGCAAGCTCATTGAAGCCGCATCGGCAGGTGCAAGGGCGTCATCATCGGGAATGAAATCTCCAAGATGAGAATCCTCCTCCTCACCGATAGGAGTTTCAAGAGAAACGGGCTCCTGTGCAACACGCAGAATTTCTCTGACCTTTTCGGCAGGCATATCAAGAAAATCGGCAATCTCCTCCGGAGTCGGCTCCTTGCCGTTTTGATGAAGAAGCTGACTGTTTGCCTTTTTTACCTTATTAATAGTTTCAACCATATGAACAGGTATTCTTATCGTTCTTGCCTGATCGGCAATGGCACGGGTTATAGCCTGTCTAATCCACCAGGTTGCATAGGTTGAAAACTTAAAGCCTTTAGTGTAATCAAACTTATCAACTGCTTTGATAAGTCCCATATTGCCCTCTTGAATTAAATCAAGGAACTGCATTCCTCTGCCCACATACCTTTTAGCAATGCTGACAACAAGACGCAGATTAGCCTCGGCAAGTCTTTTCTTTGCAACGGGATCATCATCAGCTATGCGCATAGCATATTCGATTTCCTCCTCGGCAGTAAGAAGCGGAACACGGCCGATTTCTTTAAGATAAACCTTAACAGGATCATCCATTGCGGCATTATCGTTTGTTGCAACGGTGTCTGCGGCGTCTGTTTCCTTCGGGAGATCAACTTCAAGAGTAATGCCGTCAAGCGCTTCTGAGGAAAAGTCGTCAATTATACTGATATTTGCGCCGTCTATCATATCGTTTAGCTTTTCAAGCTCATCAACATCAAGATCGAGCTCAACTATAAGATTATCAATTTCCTGTGCCGTAAGATGTCCAACTGCTTTTCCTTTTTCAACAAGCTTTTTAAAAGCGTTGTTTTTCTTTTCATCTGCACTTAACTGAGTTGTTTTGTTGTTTTCCATATTTTTAATCTCCTCTGCTTATGTATTTGAAAAAAGCTTTCTGAATTCATCATCGCTCATTTCGGATGCCGATTTACCCTTCTTATCAACCTCTGCTTTTAAGATATTAAGGCAATCAATAAATTCGGCTTTTGGATTTGAGCTTTCATATCCTCTTGCAAGAATACCCGAAAGCCTTCCCGTTTCATCATCTGAAATTTTACCGCTGAAATTCATCAAGTCATTATCATAGCCGTTTTTAATGTTTCCAACGGCAATCGAATAAACCTGCTTAAAAAACGAATCGGCAAGGCAATTTTCGTCAAATCCGTCAAGATATTTAATGCAATCGGGATACTTAATCAGCAAATAGATAAACCGCTCACAAGCCTTAACAGCCTTTGAAGTGGTTCCGCTTTCCCTGCTTATTCTTGCGGAATCTTTAACGCTTTCATTCATAATGCTTTGAAATTCGTTTCTTTTATTTTTAGCGTTCACACGGCGTTTATAGCTTTCAAGCTGCGCTTTCAGCGGAGCCTTTTCAATTCCGAGCTCCTCGGAAATTTTTGAAAGATATAAATCCTGCTCAATAGGCGTTGCAAAATATAAAACCTTAACCGCTTCGTTTGCAAAATCTATTTTACCCTGATTACTGCTTAAATCATATTTACTTTTTAAGCCTTCAAGATTGAATTCAATTTCGTTTGTTGCTCCGTTGAGCATTGCGGCAAACTTTTCAACGCCAACATTTTTTATTATTTCATCGGGATCCTTACCGTATTGAAGAATGGGAACACGCACCTTAATATCTGCGTTTCTGAATAACATTAAAGCCTTGCGAACAGCATTCCTTCCCGCTTCGTCAGCGTCATAAGCAAGTATAACCTCATCGGCATATCTGCTGATTAACCGAACCTGCTCATTTGTTAAAGCCGTTCCGCAGCCGGCAACCGCATTGGTAAATCCTGCCTGATGCATTGCGATAACATCCATATATCCCTCGCAGAGAATTATGGAGCTTTGACCGCTGCTCTTTGCATAATTGAGTCCGAAAAGCTCGTTTGTTTTTCTGTAAACAATTGTGTTATCGGAGTTTATATATTTCGGCTTACTGTCATCAAGAACACGGCCGCCAAAGGCAATAACATTTCCCCTAACATCAATTATCGGGGTCATAGCCCGGTTTCTGAAAAAGTCATAATAATTGTTCCTTTGACCTTTTTTTATTAAACCGGCATCAAGTAAATCGGGAATTGAAAAGCCCTGAGCCGAAAGATTTCGCAGTAGCCCGTCCCACTTATCAGGAGCATAGCCAAGACCGAATTTTTTAATCGTTGAGAGTGAAAGTCCTCTGCTTAAAAAATAATTCAAGCCTTCAACGCCATCATCACTCATCATATAATTATGGAAATACTTCGCCGCCGCCCTGTTTGCTTCAAGAACACGCCTGCGTTTTTTTGAAAGGCTGTCGTCAAAGCCGTCCTGCGGCATTTGCATTCCCGCTCTTTCGGTTAAAAATTTAACGGCATCTATATAATCAAGATTTTCAATTTTTTTTATAAATCCGATTGCATCTCCTCCCGCACCGCAGCCGAAGCAATAAAATGACTGTGTATTGGGATAAACCGTAAAGGAAGGAGTTTTTTCATTATGAAACGGACATAGTCCAACCGAGGTTGAGCCTCTTTTTTTAAGTGTTACATAGGTTGAAATTATGTCTTCAATATCGGTTTTATATTTGAGCTCCTGCAAAAAGGAATCGCTTAAAGCCATAATAATTCACATAGCCTTTCAAGCTACAAATAATTTATATATTCCTAACACCTTATTGTAGCCGTATAAGGCGTATAATGGGAATTTGGCAATCTAAAAATTATGCAACAGGCAAGTTTTAAGACAATATAATCGGATTAGTGTGTTTTTTCACACTATCTCCGCTCAGCCAAGTAATATTTTCGGAATGAAAAGCTCGTTATACTTTCTTAAAGCAAATGTGTCGCTCATACCGGCTATATAATCGCAAACCGCTCTTTCGCTTCCCTCACATTCAGCAATTGAAAGATAGCCTGCGGGTAGTTCGTCTATATTTTTAATATAATACAGATAAAGCTTTTCAATGATGGAATAAGCTTTTTCGTCTTCTTTTCTGCAAACAGGACTGTTATAAACATTACGAAACATAAATTCACACAATCCCAAAAAGGCTTTTTTTATTTCATCACTTTGTGTTATTTCCTGTTCGCTGTTTTCAACAACATCAAGAACAAGCCTGTTTATTCTCTGCGATTTGCTTTTGCCGAGACAATCTGTAAATTCAGAAGGTAAATCATCTTCGCAAATAATTCCTGCCGAAACAGCGTCGTCTATATCGTGATTTATATAAGCAATCTTATCGGCAATTCTGATAATTCTGCCCTCTAATGTAAACGCTTCTTCGCCGTTAGTATGACACAAAATGCCGTTTTTAACCTCTTTGGTTAAATTAAGTCCTTTTCCGCCCTTTTCAATTTTATCAACAACACGAACGCTCTGCTCGTTATGATTGAACTTAATTCCCGACAAATCGTTTATTGCTCTTTCGCCAGCATGACCGAAGGGAGTGTGTCCCAAATCATGACCGAGTGCACAGGCTTCCGTTAAATCCTCGTTAAGCTTAAGGGCACGGGCAATTGTTCTGGCAATTTGGGAAACCTCAAGTGTATGCGTCAGTCTTGTTCTGTAATAATCTCCCTCGGGTGCAAGAAAAACCTGAGTTTTATGCTTTAATCTGCGAAACGCCTTGCAATGAATAATTCTGTCTCTATCACGCTGATAGCAGGTTCTTATTTCACATTCGGGCTCTTCCCTGTCTCTTCCAAGCGAATTGCAGGAAAAGGAAGCATAAGGAGATAATATTATTTTTTCATTTTCTTCGGCTGCTTCTCTGACAGACTTATTCAAAATATCACCTTTCATCATTTTCTATTAGATTATACGCTGATAAGACTATAATCCCTTGAAATTTGCAAAAATATATTCTTGACTTGAAATACGATACGGGTTATTATCAAATTGAGGTAAAAATATGATATATTTTGTTATTTTAGTTTTAATGTTTTTAATTACGCTTTTCTGCTATTTGCAGAATAATCTTATAGACATAACCGAATACAATATTGAAAGCGAAAAGATAAAAAACGAAATATTGATTGTTCAGCTTTCCGATATGCACTCAAAGCCGTTTCACAAGGCGGTTAATAAGGTTAAAGAGCAGAAGCCCGATTTAATTCTTATTACGGGCGACTATATTAATGACAAATGCAAAAACAAAAGCAAAATGCTTGATATTGCAAAAGAGCTTGCTTCGATTGCTCCTGTTATTTATATAACGGGAAACCACGAAAGGCGCCTTGAATGCTTTGATGAGCTGATGAATGAGCTTAAAGAAGCAGGCTTTACAGTTTTGCTGAATGAAATTTGCAATAAAGTAATTAAGGAAAACGAAATATCTATTTTGGGGCTTGATGAAAACCAAGCGAATTTTGAGGATTACAGGGCGAGAAAAAACGGCACCTTTATTTATAAGGATATGAAGCCTTATTTTGATGAATTATCGAAGCAAGACTGCTATAAAATTGTTTTAAGCCATTTCCCCGAAAACTATAAGCAGGTTACTGAAAACAATTACAGTCAATATGATTTCGACATTCAGTTTTCAGGCCACGCACACGGCGGTCAGTTCATTCTTCCTTTTATAGGTCCTGTTTTCAGTCCCGGTCAAGGCTTTTTCCCGAAATATGCAAAAGGCTCCTTCGGAGAAAGGCCTAAGCTGATAATCAGCAGAGGGCTTGGAAATGCCGAATTTCCCTTGCGCCTTTTTAATCATCCGGAAATAAATATCGTTAAATTAAAGCATAGGCAATAAAGAGTAATCCGAACCGTGGTTCAAATTGGCTGATTTGCCCTTGCTCTGTGTTAAAAATACTCGGAATACGCAAAGTATTCCTGCGTTTTTGTGCCTTGATTAAGAACAAATCAGCACAATTTTAACTCTTCGACCAAAAATGCTTGAAGTAAAGATGAATTTTGGATTTTGAGATGGAAGCCTTGCTGACGCAAGGCAACAGTAAAAAATGCAAAATTCGCTTTAATACTGCATTTTTGGCAGGTTCGGATTGCTCTTTATTGCCTAAATAATATAAGCATAACAAAACGGCAATTAAAACAAAATTGCCGTTTATATTTTTGCAAATTTTTCTCCGATTTTAACAAGCGAATATAAGCCATTGCTCATATCGGTTAGCTTATCCGAAAGCGCTTGTGCTCTTTGCGCCTTAACGGAAAATGTTATTTCAACATCATCTGCATAATCCGTTTTTTCAATATTGGCACCGAAATCCGCAAGCAGATTATTCATTCTTTCATAAAAAGAATATGCAACCTTAATCTGAAAAAGAAAGCACGGGGCCATAGTTATGATATTTCCGGATTCAACTGCAATTTTAGAGCCATGAGAATAAGCACGAACAAGTCCGCCCGCACCGAGAAGTGTTCCGCCGAAATAGCGTGTTACAACAACACAGGCGTCGGTAATTGAATTTTTAAGCAAAACATCAAGAACGGGAACTCCTGCTGTGCCTGACGGCTCTCCGTCATCACTGTATCGCTGAATATTATTCTCTCGCAAAACATAGGCATAAACATTATGAGTGGCGTCCCAATGCTTTGATTTAATGCTGTTTATAAAATCAACTGCCTCCTGTTGAGTTTTAACGGGCTTAACATATCCGATGAAGCGAGACTTTTTTTCAACAAACTCATCGCAATTTTCAAATTCAACGGTTTTATATTCATTCATAAGTTTAATCCCCGAAAGCAGAAAAAAGGCAACGAATAAACCGTTGCCTCAAATTTCTTACGCTTTTTTGCCGTATCTTTTATTGAATCTGTCAACGCGTCCGCCGGTATCAACAAGCTTCTGTTTTCCTGTGAAGAATGGATGACATTTTGAACAGATATCAACTTTAAGTTCGCTTTTTGTACTCTTTGTTTCGTAAGTTGCACCGCAGGCACACTTTACAGTACATGTATCGTAGTTGGGATGAATTCCGTCTTTCATTTCTTTCACCTCTTTATATTAAAGTCGCTAACATTTGGAATGATACCACAACATCGGCTAAAATGCAAGCATTTTTTTAAAATTATTTATAATAACAGGATTTTCCTAAGCAAAATGAATAAAGAACAGCACTTTTTACGGGCTTACCGAGAGTTTTTGAAACAACAGCTTTATAAAAGCCGATTTGATTTTTATATCTGTCAAGAAGCTCATTTTCATTCCTAACCTTATCGGTTTTATAATCAACCAACACAAGCTCTCCGTTTTCTTCAAAAACGCAATCGGAAATACCCCTGACAAGCACCTCCTCGTCTGAATCTGCCTCGCCGAGCTCACGAAGGCTAACGAAGGAGGAAACTCTTATTTCCCTGTAAATTTTTTCTGCACGGAACATACGCTCTGCAAGCTCTCCGTCAAAAAAGCACGAAAGCGCTTCTTTGTTTAAAACAGAAGCCTGCTCGGCAGAAATATAGCCCAAAGCAATAAGTCTTTCGATTTCCTTTTCAAGATCGTTTTTAGAGCCTTCATAATCGCAAAATTGCATAAAGGTATGCATTGCAGTACCCTTTTGCCCTGCTGTCATCTCACCGTCGTTCATAAATGCAGGCTTTGATGAAGCGAAAAATTCAAGATTTGAAACGCTTTTATCAAGCTCAGAGGCATTTCGTTTTGAAGAAATATGAGATAACGGCATATTTTCATATCTAAAATCAACCCTTTTTCCTATTTCCTCAACAAGAGCGCTTGAATATTTCTCCTGTTCCTGCTCCACAGGCGGATTGATTTCATCAAGTGAGCCGATAATTTCAACGTTAATGTCAAAATCAGCAGGCTTAACCGCAACATCAACGGCGGAAAGAGAGCGAAGCTTAGCACCGCCTTTATGATTAAGTGCAGACATTAGAAGCAAATCTCCGTCGCACGATGTATTTGCACACAAAAACGGTTCGATTCTTCCGTTAGCAACATTAACAGCCAGCTTATTTATCTTATTTTCAAAATTATCAACAGTTATAAAAGATATAAACTGTTGCTTTGCCCTTGTGAGCGCAACATAAAGAACTCTTAAATTTTCGCTCATCATTGACTTTTTATTTAGATACTTAACGGCTAATTCCGGAATAGTGTCTGTTTGATAAAGCTGCTCCTCGTTATGAAGCTTTGCACCGAGACCTACCCTTGGATTAAGTAAAAGCTTTTGCTTTAATTCATCATAATTATAATATTTCTCCGTTCCCGCAAGAATAACAACGGGAAATTCAAGTCCCTTTGAATGATGAACGCTCATAAGCGTAACTGCATTTTCACTTGCCGGATTTAAGGCGGCGCTTTCTATTCCCTTGTCTCCCTGCTCAATCTTATTCAAAAGCCTTAAAAATGAGGTTAAGCCTATGCTTTGAGAGGCATCAAAGCCTTCGGCAAATTCAATAAGCTTGTTAATATTTGAGCACCTCTGCTCGCCGTTTCCGAGAGCGCAGGCAAAAGCGTAAACACTTTTATATTCACAAACAAATCGAATAAACGAGGCAACAGACATTGTTATATTAACCTTGCGGAACATATCAATATCAGCCAAAAATTCTTTAACCTTTTCAGAGGAAGAATTAACAACGCTTGTGTAAAGACTGCATTTTGTGTTTTTTTGTTCAAGCTTAATTTCGGTCAATTCATCAGCGGTAAATCCGTAAAGAGGAGACATCATAACCGTTAAAAGAGGTATATCCTGCATAGGATTATCAACAACTCTTAAAAATGATAAAAGGATTTTAATTTCATTATTATCAAAAAGATTAGTTGAATTTTCGCAGGCAACGGGAATACCGTACTCGGTAAGCACCTCGTTATAATCGTTTATGTGATTTTTAACGGCACGCAAAAGAATCGCAAAATCGCTGAAACGAAGCTTTCTGTATTCCTTTCCGTCATATATTTTTTCTTCACTGTTGATTTTTTTCAGTATTGTTTCGGCAATATATGCAGCCTCACTTTTATTAAAATCGGAGCGCTTAACATCTGTTAAAACTTTATATTCAATGCTTGGCGCTTCGGGACTTTTAACCGTTTCTCCGTAATTCAGGTATTCGGTTTCGTTATAATCAAGCTCGCCCGTATCCTCACTCATAAATTCGGAAAAAAGAAAATTAGTAAAGCCGCAAATTTCCTTTGCAGAGCGGAAGTTCTTATCAAGAATAATTCTTGCGCTTTGCTGCTCCCTTTTTTCATCGAAATCCTCAAAGGCATTTTTCTTTTGAGTGAAAATATACGGCATCGCCATACGAAAGCGATATATACTCTGCTTAACATCGCCTACCATAAACAGATTTTTATCATTTGAAAGGAGCTTAAACAATGCATCCTGTGCTTCATTTGTGTCTTGATACTCATCAACAAGAATTTCATAAAAGCTGTTTTTAAAATCCTCTGCAAGTCTGCTTCTTTTGGAATTACCCTTTTCATCCTTTTCAACAAGAAGATTCAAAGCAAAATGCTCAACATCGGAAAAGGTGTAAGCATTTCGTTCATCCTTTAAGGCTCTGTATTCATTATCATAGCGTTCAACCACCCTGCAAAGCTCTTTAAGAATTGGATAAAGCCTTTTGCAATCCTCAACATAATCCTCTTCAAAAACGGTAAAAAGTGAAGAAAGCTGCTCTTTAATTATGCTCTTATAAACCTTTCTTCTTGAAGCAACCTCCTCCTTATAAGGTGCGGTGTATCCGTTTTTACCTCTTAAGGTTTTAAACGAAACAGACGAAAACCCATCTGCCGCTTCATTCCATCCGTTTTCAAAAGCAGCTGAAAGAGCGTTTATTATAGAAATATCGTCTTCGATAACGGGTATGTATTTCTCTGCCGCTTCGTCAAATTCATCAATTTTTGAAAGTGCTTCATAAGCAAGATTAAGCGCACAATTCAATCCGTCATAAACATATTTTGAAAGTGCTTCAAACCAAACACTGTCCTTTAACGGTATATTCGGATTGTATGCTTCAACGGCGTTGTTGAGCCAAATTAAAGGCTCGGGCTGTGAATTTATGTAGGTGTGCAATCTCTTTATTGCCGACACAAGTGCTTTATCATCCTTCGGAGATGACAGCATTTCAACAAGTGAAACAAACTCGGGAGTTTTCTGCTCAAAAAATGCGTCAAGCGCAGTGTTCACGGCATTATCGGAAATAATCTGCGCCTCCGTTTCACTTAAAACGGTAAAATCCTGACTTAAACCGAGTTCAAAAAAGTTATCCTTAACAAGATTATAGCAAAACGAATCTATTGTGCTGATTTTTGCAGAAGAAATTAATGCCATCTGCCTTAAAGCGTTTTTATTCGTAGGATCGATTTTTAATATTGCTTGAAGCCGATTTGATATTCTTGATTTCATTTCAGCCGCAGCAGGCTTTGTAAATGTTACAACAAGTAGCCTATCTAAATCAACGGGATTATTCTCATCTGTTATCAGCTTAATAACTCGTTCAACAAGAACTGCCGTTTTTCCGGAGCCTGCGGCAGCCGAAACTATAACATTTCTGTTTCTTGCGTTAATTGCGTTGCTCTGCTGTTTTGTCCATTCCGGCACCGCCTATTCCTCCTTTAAAATTTCCATAACCTCATCATCGCTCATAGCTTCAATCTCGTTTCGTTCAACGGCTCGCCTGTTTGCGCAAACATAGGAATAATCACAGTATTCGCAGGTGTGCTTATGACCGTCTCCGTTAATCGGGTTTTGATTAATTAAGCCCTTATGGAGATTATTGCCCATTTCTGCAATAAGACTGTCTATTTTTTTACTGATTCTGCCGAGCTCCTCAAACGATGCAAAGCAGCCTGTTAAACCGCTCTTTCCCTCTTTAACGGGAATATACCTTCCTTTAAGGTCCTTTTCCATTGATTTAAGAATATCGTGGCTTTCATCATACAAAACGATACCCTTCATCTTAAATTCCTTATCAATTTTTGAGCCAAGCTCACTGCCTGTTGAAGCTCTGCCGAGACTATAAACAGAGCGCGAAGCGTGCATATAAAGAATACCCGCCGGTATTCCGCAAAGCTCACTGCTTTTATCACGGCAAACAGTAAAGAGATAAACAAACATTTGAAGATTTAAACCGTGGAGCACATCGGAAAGCTTAAAATCCTTATTTCCCGATTTATAATCAACAACACGAACATATCTTTCGCCGTTCTTATCAAGAATATCAACTCTGTCAACCGCACCTCTGATTTGAACAGTTCCGTTTTCAAGATTTATTATTTGAGGCTTAACCTCTGCATCCTTATCTATTTTAAGCTCAAATGCCTTTGCTTCAAATTCACTTTGAGAGAACTCCTCAGAAAGACGCGAAACAACGCTGTAAAGCATCTTTGAAAGTCTCATAAACTGATACTTAAATCTGCTTGTCAGCTCCGAGGTGTTTCCGAGCTCTGTTTCAAAATACTTATTCAAATATTTATCAACAAGCACCTTAATTTCAACCTCTCGTGCGGCACCGAGCGACCTTGAGCCTAGCTGTGAAATAATGTTTTCAAGAACATAATGGATTACGGTTCCCGTTTCCATAGCATTCAAATCTGCCTTTTCAAGCGGCTTAGCCATTAACCCGAATTTGCAGAAATACCTGAAGCTGCAATTAAAATAATCTTCAAGCCTTGATGCAGAAAGAAACATATCCCGTCCGAAAAGCCTTTGAGCGTTATTTTGATTTTTGATTATTATATCGTCATTTTCGCATAGCATACGAACAGAATTGAATCTTGTGTCATTTTTAAAGTACTCTTTCAGCGAGGCGGAAAAAATGCTGTTTTCATTAAATCTTTCCGCCATCAGCTCAAAAGCAGACGCACTGCTTTGAACTCTGTCTATATCTTCAATGCAGTCAGATGTTTTGGTTTCAATATTTTTAAATAAATCTGTAAGAGAGTTAACAATAAGCGACGGTGCTGAATTCTTTTTGTTTCCGATAAAAGAAACATACAGCTTTTCGCACGCAATGCTTGTTGACATATAAGCAAAATATTTTTCCTGAAATGCCAATGTTTCGCCGAAGGAATAAAGGTTAAAATCATTTTTGCTTAAAATAATTCTGTCGTTTTCCGAAAGCAGTCCTCCGCCGGAAACGGCACGGGGAAATTCTCCCTCATTAGCACCCAAAACAAAAACAACCTTTGGATTATCAGCTCTTAATCTGTCTGCCTGACCAAACTGAACATTATCTATTCCCTGCGGAAGAACTCCCAAGTCCTCGCAGCCAACCATAAGAGTAAAAAGCTCATAGTATTCCGTAACAGAAATTTCCTCTTCACCTGAAACAACTGCTATATCATTCAGGATTTCCATAAGTAAATCCCACACACGCTCCTGCTCCTGCGCAAGAGCATTTTTTCCGAAATCAATAAGCTCTCCGACAAGATTTTTCAGATTTCTGTTTGCACCGAATGATAAAAGCGCCTCATAAACCGCACGGCTTATATCGGCTCCGTTGGCGCATTTAATTTTACTTTTAAATGTATTAATTTTTTTATACAAATAATCTCTTGATTCGTTAATTTTTTCAAGGCGTTTACGGTCGCCTTCGCTCATTTCGGAGGTGAAGCCCTTTGTTGAGCCCTCAAAGCTGCTTCCCCATTTTTTCACGCCGGAAATATTCCATAAATAAATATAATTTTCAAGTGAATTAATATCCTCATAGCTAAGCGCAGTTAAGCCTGTTTTTGCAAGGCTTAAAACATCATCGCTTCTAAACGAATAGAGAACACACCTGAGAAGATATGTAACAAACACGATAAGCGGCTGCATTCTTATATCCTGCCGTTCATCGTCATAATATGGGATTTCATATTTTTTAAATACACAGGCAAGCTCTGCCGAGTATTTATCGGCATCTCTGCAAACAACCGTTATATCCTTTGCCCTTATTCCCTGCTTTAAAAGCTTCTTTATGCAAATTGCAGTATATGAGCACTCGTCGGTTATATTTTTAGCAGAATATAAAAAGACGGAATCGGGCTTTTCTTCAACGGTTAATCCGCTCGAAGAATAAAGCTCTTTTTCACACAGGCGAAGATACTTATCAGCCGTTCTTCTGTTTTCCGTTAAAGGGATTTGCGAAACGGAAATTGAATGTTCATTAGCTATATTAAGCAAGGCAGAAGCAGTTTTATTAACATTTGTAAATAAATCAAAATCCGAGCCGTTGCAGAAGCTGTCTGTTGTTAATGTTATAACTGTTTCGGCGGCGTTAATGATTATATGCTCAAGCACCTTAAATTCATTTGCAACAAAGCCGTTAAAGCCGTCGATAAAAACATATTTTCCCTTTATGTAGCCTGTTTCTTCAAGCTTTTTACAGAGCCTTTCAAGGTCATCTGCAGAATCTAAATATTTATCCTTAATAAGATTTTCATAAGCGTCTAAAATTAGATTCAAATCGAAAAGCTTATCCGCAAGAACCTTTTTATCAACCCTTTCGGCAACCTGCCTAAAATCAGCAGAATGAGCTCTGCAAGCCCTCATTTCGTCATAAATATCAACAAGTGATTCAATAAATGAGGCAAGCTCTGTTTTTTTATTAAACAAAACAAGCTTTTCCTTAACGGAAACAACAGCCCTTTTCATAAGAGCCGCCTTTGCGCCCTTTGAAAGAACAGGCTTCGGCTCTGTTCCGTAAAGTCGTTTAATTTCATTTGAAAGTCGGGTAAAGGAAAGGTTTGAAACGCAATTGATTTTACTTTCACCAAGAAGCTTTAAAAGCTTTTTTTCCGCAGTAAAATTATACTGCTCCGGCGTTATGAGCAGTATATCCTTTTGCCCCTCGGAAACAAGCCTGCTCATTTCCTTAAAGCAATATTCTGTTTTACCGTAGCCTGAACGGCCGAAAATAAATTTTAACATTAAAGCACCTTTTCAAAATCACTTAAATCAAGCTTATCAAAGGCTGATAAAAACGCCTTTATATCACGGGCAATTGCAATGCATGCACCCTCTTTGTCGCTTTCTATATTAAGCGGCAAAATAGGATCATGAACAGAAAGGCGAAGAAGAAACCATCCACCGTTAAAATTAATTCTTACACCCTCATAATTTTCCTTTTCTACGCTAAAGCCTTCTTTGTCAGAAAAACAACTTCTTAATGATGAAATAACATTTTCTCCGTAATTCTTAAAATCATCAAGCAAAATCGGTATTCTTATTTCAACGCTTTCGGCGGGCTCACGCAGAGTTCTGATTAACGCATCAATGCTTTTTCTCTGTGCTGATAATTTTGCAAGCAGAATAACAATTTTAACAGCAAGATATGCTCCGTCATCAAGAAAATAATTTTCCTTTAAAGCCGCATGACCGCTTGTTTCAATAGCAAGAGGAGATTCAATGCCTTTTGCGTTGAGCTCAATTGCCTTATCAATAACATTTTTATATCCCCTCTTAAATCTCAGCTGCTTTCCTCCAAGATCTTTTTCTATAAAATCACGCAAGCCGTCGGAGGTTAAGCTGTCAGTAACTATACAGCTTCCCTCTTTTCCGTCAAGCGCTATAACCGAGGCAAGAGCAACAAGTCGATTTCTGTTTATCTCTTCACCGTTTGAGGAAACACATCCCATTCTGTCAACATCCGTGTCGAAAATAAAGCCGAAATCGGACGATGAGGAAGTAACCATATTGCAGGCGGATTTAATTGCCTGTTGATTTTCGGGGTTTGGAATATGATTAGGAAACATTCCGTTAGGTTCAAGATACATACTGCCTGAAACATCTGCACCGAGAGGCGCAAGCACCTTATCGGCAAAAAATCCTCCTGCGCCGTTTCCTGCGTCAACAGATATTTTTAAATCGGAAAGCGGTTTATCACCTGCATTTACACCGTTAATTATAATGCTTCTTAAATGCTCGCAATAAACACTCATAAAATCATATTTAATAACGCTGCCGCGCAAATTTGATGAAACGGCATCATAAGCAAGATTTAAAATCTCGCTGACCTCTGCGCCTTCAAGACCGCCGTTTTCCGTAAAAAACTTTAATCCGTTTCGCTGATACGGATGATGCGAAGCAGTTATTTCAAGTGCGGCGTCTGCCTTTATATCAAGCACAATACTCATAAACATAGCGGGAGTTGAAGACAGACCGCAGTCATAAACCGTTACTCCCTCTGCAACAAAAGCATTTATTGCGGCATTTTTAATTCTGTCTGCCGAAATTCTTGAATCATGGCCTACTGCAATTTTTATGCAATCCTTATCAAATTTCTTTTTATACCACTGAACAAATGCAGAAGCAACCGCAAAAACAACCTCATCGGTCAGCTCAACCTTTTCATTTTCGGTTTCTGTTGCAACTCCTCTTATATCCGTTCCGCTTTTCAGCTTTAAAAGCTTATCTTTTGTAATAGTCAGCATTTATTAACCCCTCATTAAAAGCATTATCGTATGCCTCAATTAAAAACTGATACATCGGCGAAGAGGTCGAAATCATATTTCGAAAATCGTCTATCAGCTTTGGCGAATTTAAATCTCTAATATCGTTTTGCCAATTAACAAATTCCATATTTTTTGCATTAAGGTATTTTTGAAGCTCCTGCGGAGCATTCGGGAATTTATCCTTTTTGTAAAAATCGGAGGTGTTAAAGGAAAGGCCTGCTTTTTCGGTTGCCTTAACAGCATTCAACCACCTTTCAGGCTGTTTAATAATCATTTCCTTTAACGGCATAAGCTGGGCAGGCTTGCCAACCCACATACCAAGCCCAAAGGCATATCCCTGCGGTAAAAATTCAAACCAATAAAACGGTGCAAAGGGATATTGAAACTTGTTTCTGCGAAGCATAAGCCAAAGGTTTTCACGGTAAAGCATTTTGCTTTTAGTTCTTCTTGTGTCTCTTCTTATTCGGGAAACGATATAAATCGGATTGGTGTCCATAAGCGGATCGATATCACAAACTAAATCGGAAACATCAAGAACAATCTGCCTCATAGGAATGATTGCACCCTGCTTAAGCTCCTCCTTATGCTCCTCATAAAAAGCCTTTGAATCATTAAATCTGTTAAGAGAAAGCAATTCAATTGCTTCGGGTGTTATACCTTTATAGTTATACATCAAGTAAACCTCTTTCAAGCATTTGCTGGGCGGCAAGCATTGCGCAGATTTTTGCGCTATGGAAGGTTAAGCCGCCCTGTATCCAAGCGTAAAACGGTTCTCTTATGGGAGCATCCGCCGAAAGCTCTATTGACGAGCCCATAGTAAACGCACCTGCCGCCATAACAACCTTACTGTCATATCCGGGCATATCCCACGGCTCAGGAGAAAGATAGCTGTCTATCGGGCTTCCGCTTTGAATACCCTTGCAAAAAGCAACAAGCCTTTCTTCATTTTCAAGCCCGAGCGACTGCACTATATCCCCACGCTCTGCATCATAAGCAGGAGTTGTTTTAAAGCCGAAGCCGCCGAACAAGGCGGAAATATAAACCGCGCTTTTAAGTGCTTCGCCAACGGTATGCGGTGCATAAAACAAGCCCATATAAAGCTCTCTGTTGTGCCCAAGCGTTGCTCCGACCTCTTTGCCCAAGCCGGGCGTTGTTAATCTGTAAGCACATTTTTCAACCAAATCGTGCCTTCCGGCTATGTAGCCGCCTGTTGACGCAATTCCGCCGCCTGCATTTTTTATAAGCGAGCCGGCACAAAGGTCTGCACCGACATCGCAGGGCTCTTTTTTCTGAACAAATTCTCCGTAGCAGTTATCAACCATAACGATAACAGACGGATTTTTTCTTTTTGCTATTTGGACTACCCTTTCAATTTCATCAACCAAAAGGCTTGGGCGAAGCTCATAGCCTCGGCTTCGCTGAATATAAACCATAGTTACGCTTTCATCAACGGCATTTTCAATTGCATCATAATCAAGCCTGTCGTTTTTAAGCGAAACCTCGTCATATTCAACTCCGAATTCTTTTAGGGAGCCCATTCCGCTGCCGGAAATACCGATAACATTATGAATAGTGTCATACGGAGTTCCCGTTACGCTGAGCATTTTATCCCCCGGGCGCAAAACGCCGAAAAGCGCAGTTGCAAGAGTATGAGTTCCGCAGGTAAAGTTATGGCGAACCAAGGCGTCCTCTGCGCCGAAAACCTCTGCCCATATTTTATCGAGTGTTTCTCTGCCTCTATCGCCATAGCCATAGCCGGTTGAAGCGGCGAAATGACCTTCGCAAACACCGTTATTTATAAATGCAGAAAGAACCTTTAACTGATTATATTCCGTTATCTCATCTATTTTTCTAAACTGCTTTGAAGCTCTTTCAAGTGCTAAATCGGAGGCTTTTTCGATTTTTTCATCTATTTTAAAAAAAGGAATCATTTATATATTCTCCATTTTCCGCAATTTTCAAAGCCTAATCTTTTATAAAAGGCTTCGTTTTTATTTTCCTCTCGCATTAAATAAACAGTACCCGTAACCTCTGCGCACAGTGCGCTGACAAGTGCAGAGCCGCATCCTCTTCCCGTATATTTGGGATTGGTTCTTACGGCGGTTATAATGGCATCGTTGCCGTATATTGACGATAAAATCGCAGAGGAAACAATTTCTTCATCTAAGTTTAAGGAAGCCGCTTTTGCGCAGCTATGCCGTATTCTGTGGCTGATATCAACATACCAGGATTGAAAATCGTTTTGCGGATAATCAATAAAATTATACAAATCAAACAAATGGGGATATTCATCAATTTCGGTAAAATCGCATTCCACCTCAAATTTTTTTGACGATTTCATAACAGCTCCCTCTTGAAAGGGGCTGTCATTTTCAAAACGAGAATCGCAAAGAAGCGACGAATATCCAAGCATATTAAAGAAATCCGAAAGCTCGTTATTGTTATATTCTTCTGAAACGCAAAGTGTTACATCTCCGTCAAGAAATGAAGCAATTGCAGTAATTTTATCATTATCGTCAATTTGTTTGTAAAACCGAGCAAACGGATATTCACAGCCGTAAGCCTTTGCAAGCGACATTATGCGCACGAAAAATAAATCCGTATTATCAAAAGGCTTTAACTCATCAATATCTTCAACCTTTTCAATCATAAAGCTTATTAATAAACACCTTTAAAAATTTTCTTGTTTCTTCTATATCACTAATTTTAACAACGCTTGAAGCGGAATGAATATATCTGCAAGGAAGCGAAACCGCAATAACTCTGCTTCCGCCTGCGGCATACTGAATTGCGCCTGCGTCGTTTCCGCCGGCAATTTTTGTTTTTGTTTGGATTTTTATATTATTTTCCCCTGCCGTTTTAAAGGCGGTGTCATAAAGACTTTTATCATAAATCGTTCTGCCGTCCATAAAGGAAACAACAGGTCCGTTGCCGAGAATGCAGCATTTATCCTGTCCGGTTACTCCGTCCAAATCGGCGGCGGTTGTTGCTTCAAGTATAAGAGCGGTATCGGGCTTAACAGAATAAGCCGTACAGGACGAGCCTCTTAATCCTACCTCCTCCTGAACATTAAAGCAAAAATAAGCGTCATATTCCAAATCGGATTTAATAAGCTCTATTAAAAGCATACAGCCGATTCTGTCATCAAGCGCCTTTGCCTTTAAAAAGCCGTTTCCGAATTCACAGTAATCACTGTCAAAATAAGCATAGTCGCCGAGAGAAGCATATTTGAGTGCCTCCTCCCTGCTTTTTGCACCTATATCAATAAACAAATCGGAAACAGACGGCATTTCCTTTTTTTCGTTATCCTTTAAAAGATGCACTGCCTTTGAGCCGATAACACCCTTTATACCGTTAACGGAAATTCTTCTGCCGATAACGGCAGAGGACTCTATTCCGCCGACTGTGCTGAATTTTAAATATCCGTCGTCTGTTATATAATTAATTATAAAGCCAACCTCATCAAGATGTGCACAGAGCATAACCCTCTTATCTGTTGTTTTTTTACCCTTTTTAAATGCAATAACAGATCCGAGAGGATCAACCGAATATTCGCAAAAGCTCTTAATTTGGGAAATAACATAATCCCTAACTGCATTTTCATTACCTGAGGCACCGTTTAAAAGGCATAACTCTTTAAGCATTTATTTCGCCTGCCTTTCTTTTGATATACGAAACGATAAGTCTTGAAACGCTCAAAACATCATCTGTGCAAACAACCTCAACGGGTGTGTGCATATAACGAAGCGGAATTGAAATTAAGCCGCATTTAATTCCACCCTCGCAAAGGCTGATAACATCGGCATTTGTTCCCGTTTTGCCGTTCATAACCTCCGTTTGATAAGGTATATTTTCTTTTTCGGAAACATCAATTAATGTGTGTGAAATATTACTGTTCAGCGACGGAGAAATTCCTATCATAGCGCCCTTTGAAAGCTCTCCGCAATCCTCCTTGCTGCAATTCGGAGTATAACCGAAGGAAACATCAACTGCAATGGCTTCATCAATATTTTTTCCGAACGGTCCCGTTTTTGCACCTCTTGTGCCAACCTCCTCCTGAACGGAAAACATTGCCGTTATTTTAACGGGAAGTGATTTTAGCCCATCAAGCGCCAAAAGAACAGCTGCTGCTCCTGCTCTGTCGTCAAGGCAATTTGAAGCAACACAATTCCCGAGAAGAGTATCAAATCTTTTTCTGAATGTAACTCTGTTTCCCGGGTTAACAAGCTTTTTTGCTTCATCGGCACTCAAGCCTATATCAACCGCAATCTCTGAAATTTCGGGAACCTTTTTACCGTCTGCATCCTTCATTAGATGCGGAGGAAGCGTTGAAATAACACCGAAAAGCTCCTTTTCTCCGTGAACCGTAACCTCACTTCCCAAAAGCAGTCGTCTGTCAATTCCGCCTATATTGGAAATTTTCAAAAAGCCGTTTTCCGTAACAGAGGTAACGGCAAAGCCGATTTCGTCAATATGGGAATCAAGCAAAAAATGATAACCGCTTCCGAATGTGCAGAAAACATTTCCGAGTGCATCTGTTTGAACCTCGCCATAGGCAGACAAATAATCACGAAGCCGTTCGGCAATTTGTTTCTCTGCTCCCGAGGTGCAGGAGCAAGATGTTAAATCTTTAAGCAAATTAATAATATCCATCATTCTTCAAATCCGTTTACTAATTCTTTAAATTTTCTTCCTCTGTATTCAAAGGTTTTAAACTGGTCAAACGCAGGACAGGCAGGACAAAGCGAAACTATATCTCCGCAAACAGCCTTATCCTTTGCAATATTCAGCGCATTTTCCATTGTATCTGCTTTAACAATTTCAAGCGAACTGCCTTTATAATCGGGCGAGGATACAACCGCTTCATATATTTTTTCTGCCGTTGCGCCGTTTAAAACAAGAAGCTTAACCTTTTCAAGAATATACGGAACCATTTGGCTCATATCATTTCCCTTATCGGAGCCGCCGCAAATCATAATGATTTTTTGATTAAAGGCTTTTAATCCGCTTATAACCCTTGACGGAGAGGTTGCAATGGAATCGTTATAGTACTTTACGCCCTTAAACTCCCTTACAAATTCAATTCTGTGCTCAACGCCGCCAAAGGATTGCGCAATTTTTTTAATCGTTTCGGGCTTAACGAGTCCCCAAACGGCGCTTATTGCCGTGCAATAGTTTTCAACATTGTGCATACCGGGAATTTTTATATCCGATTTATTCATAATAACGGTTTTGGACGAATTTTCAGAAAAAACAATATCTCCTTTTTCGTCCATATACGCACCGTTTTCAACAGGATGTTTAATTGAAAACTGATAAAGTCTTCCGCGAACATCATATCTCATATCGTGATAAACCCGTGAGCCGATTGAATAATCACAATCTGCATTTAATACAGTTCGGGCATCGGCACTTTGATAGATAAGAATATTTCTTTTAGCATCAACATATTCATCAAGACTTATATGATGATCAAGATGAGTGCTTTCAATATTTGTAACAACGGCAATATCCGGCTTTGAAATCATATTGCCCATAGTTAAAAGCTGAAACGAGGAAAGCTCAACAACAGCCCAGTCATTTTCGGTTATTTCTTCAAGCGCAGGCATAAGAGCCCTTCCGATGTTGCCGCCGAGATAAACCTTTTTTCCTTCTGCTTCAAGCATTTTTGCAATAAGAGTTGTTGTTGTTGTTTTTCCGTTTGAGCCCGTTACGGCAATAATTTTTGACGGACAAAGACTGAAAAAGACCTCCATTTCCGTTGTAACCCTTTGGCCTCTTTCAATACATTCGCCTATCCACTTATTTTGAAAAGGAAGTATGCCGTGCGAGCGAAAAACAATATCCATATCGGGAAGAACATCAAGATAGTTTTCTCCGAGAGAAAAATTAACTCCAAGCTCTTCAAGCCGTTTGCAAATATCGGCACCTATATATTCCTTATCCCGTTTATCACAGGCATAAACGCAAATACCGTGCTTTGCAAGCCATTCGGCACAGGGAGCATTTGCAACACCCATACCTACGAACGCAACCTTTTTATCTTTTAGAGAATTAAGATATTCTGTAACCTTGTCTGTCATTGTGTACTCCTTAATGCACATAAAATGTTCCGTTAAGAAATTCCTTTGCGGAAAAATGCTTCATTTTTTCTTCAAGCTCCGATTGGAAAGGAAGCTTTTCCTTTCCCTTTAATTCTTCCGGAATAGGAACCGGAGCTTTAAGTATATAGTTAGCAATCATCTGCTGACACTTCGTTTGCATATTTCCGAGGAAATAGCATTTTGATGTTTCAGGCTCAACGATTGCAATTGCAATTTTTATCTGCTCCTTTTTGCCGAGCGGTGTTATCATTTTGGAAAGAGCAACTGCACTTTCCTGCGCTTTATCGGTAACAAAGCAAATTACACCGTTTCCCGAGCGCTTCAAATTGTGAACCGCAATATCGTTAATAACGATATCCGTATATGCGGTTACATCATCTCTGTTCAAATCCTCAACATCTGGAAAATAATAAAACTCCTTGCTTTTATAAGCGGTAAAAGCAAAATCCAAATCGTCAATCTCGATATTACTTTGAACTGCAAAGCCGTCATATTTAAAGCTGCCTTCAGCCTCGCTTATAAAATCCAAAACGGTTTTCTTGCTGCTTTTAGTAAAATAATATCCGCAGTCAGAAATCTCGTGCTCCATTCTGTCAAGAAAAGCGTCTGTTTTTCCGTATTTCGTATAGTAAATGAAAACAACAACCATATTTGCAATAACAAGAAAATCGCAAATATAGCTGCATATAATCGCAGCCTTTGAGCTTAACTCTGCAACGGTTGGCTGAACACCGATGTAAACAAGTATAAACACAACGCCTATAATAACAAGCGTGTGCATTATTCTTTTTAAAGCCCTTTGCTTTTTTCTAAACTCTCTCATTGTATCATTTCCTTAAATTCCGCTTCGTTAATTATTTTAATACCGAGTGCATTTGCCTTATCAAGCTTGCTTCCCGCTTCCTCGCCGGCAAGCACATAATCGGTTTTTTTGGAAACACTTGAAGAGGTTTTGCCGCCGAAGCTTTCAATTATTGAAGACGCCTCGGAGCGTTTCAGCGTTGGAAGAGTTCCTGTTAAAACGAAAACCTTATTTTCAAAGCGGTTGTCCTTAATAACAGTGTTTGACTTCATATTGACTCCGGCACCTGCAAGACTTTTTATAAGTTCCTTTGACTTTGGATTGGCAAAGAAATCAACAACGCTTTCAGCCATAATAACTCCGAAGCCGTCTATTTCAAGAATATCATCAACAGAGGCCTCTGTTATTGCCTGCATATTCTTAAACTTATCCGCAAGAAGCTTTCCGGCCTTTGCGCCTATATGGCGAATACCGAGAGCAAAAACAAGCTTACCCAAATCCATTTGCTTTGACCTTTCAACGGAATTAATAATATTCTGTATGCTTTTATCCTTAAATCCGTCAAGACCGGCAGCGTCTATTTTTTCATAGGTCAGCTCATAAATATCCTCTGTTTTTTCAATCAAGCCGTTATTAACAAAAGCTTCAAGAATTGCTGGACCGAGTCCCTCAATATCCATAGCATCACGAGAGCAAAAATGAATAAGATTTCTTAAAAGCTGAGCAGGGCAATCGGGATTAATACACCTTATAGCCGCTTCGCCGTCTTCTCTTATTACCACACTTGAACAGCTCGGGCACCTTTCCGGAAACTTAAAGGCTTCACTGCTGTTATGCTCATTTACGCATAAAACCTCCGGAATTATATCCCCTGCTTTTCTGACCGTTACAATATCCCCTATTGCAATGCCCTTTTCGTTTATGAAATCCTGATTATGAAGCGTTGCCCTTGAAACAGTTGTTCCTGCAAGATGAACAGGCTCAAGAACAGCGGTTGGGGTTAATACTCCCGTTCTGCCAACGGCTATTTCAATATCAATAATTTTAGTTTGCTTCTCCTCGGGAGGATATTTAAAAGCAACAGCCCATTTAGGAAATTTAGAGGTTGAGCCAAGCTCTCGGCGCATTTCAAAATCATCTATCTTAACAACTGCACCGTCTATATCAAATTCAAGGCTTCCTCTGCTTTCGCCGATTTTATCTATTTGCGAAACAGCCTCATCAATATTATCAACAAGCGTATAATCGGGAACGGTATTAAAGCCGAGCTCCTTCAAAAAATCAAGGCTTTGCTTATGAGATGTTAAAGAGACTCCCTCAATTTGCTGAATATTAAAAACAAAAATATCGAGCCCTCTTGATGCGGCGGCAATACTGTCCTTTTGCCGCAATGAGCCTGCGGCGGCATTTCTCGGATTTTTAAAGGGAGATTCGCCGTTTACGAGCTGACGGTCAACAACTCGCTCAAAGCTTTTTTTAGGCATATAAACCTCGCCTCTTACCTCAATAAAGGGAATTGGCTTATTAAGCTTTAAAGGAATATTTCTTATAACCCTTAAATTTCCGCTGACATCCTCGCCTACATCTCCGTCGCCTCTCGTTGATCCTCTTACAAAAACTCCGTTTTCATATTCAAGAGAAACGGAAAGGCCGTCTATTTTCGGTTCAACGCAATATTTGGGATTTGAAACAGATTCACGAACTCTTTTATCAAAATCGTATATTTCGCTTTTTGAAAAGGCGTCTTGAAGAGATTCCATTCTTACGGTGTGAACAACACTTTCAAAGCTGTTATCAGCCCGTCCGCCCACTCTTTTAGTGGGTGAATCCGGAGCGTCATACTGAGGATACTGCTCTTCAAGCCTTTGCAGCTCGCGCATCATCATATCATATTCATAATCCTCAATCTCGGGTGAATCGTCATTATAATATCTATCACTATGGTATTTAAGAGCTTTTCGCAAATTTATAATTTTAGCTTCAATTTCATTCATATTTTTCACCTAAATATATTTTCACATTAATTTAATATTATATCAAAAAAATACATATTCTTCAATATCAATATATAAATTAATAAAGAAAAAACGGCAGAATTAACTGCCGTTTATAATTAATCTAAAACAAATTTATGGAAAACCTTTTTGCCTTTTTTAATAACGACCTCATCTTCGAAGGCATTAATATCAACGGCGGCATAAGGATCGGTTACCTTTTCATCGTTAAGCGTAACGCCGCCCTGCTGAATAAGGCGTCTGCCCTCGCCCTTCGATTTAATAATTTCTGCTTTAAGCATAAGGTCAAGAACTGCTATTTTTCCATCTGTAAATTCAGCTTCACATACGCTTGTTGAAGGCATATTCTCGCTGCTTGCACCTGCACCGAAAAGTGCTCTTGCCGCCTCCTGTGCCTTTTGCGCTTCCTCCTCGCCGTGAACAAGCTTCGTCAGCTCAAAGGCAAGTATTTCCTTTGCGGTGTTAAGCTGACTGCCTTCCCATTCGTCCATTTTTTTAATCTCTTCAAGAGGAAGAAATGTGAGCATTCTGATACATTTTAAAACATCTGTGTCTGCAACATTTCTCCAATATTGGTAAAACTCAAACGGAGAGGTTTTATTTGGGTCAAGCCAAACAGCATTTCCTGCGGTTTTTCCCATCTTTTTGCCCTGCGAATCGGTAAGAAGCGTTATAGTCATTGCATGAGCATCCTTGCCAAGCTTTCTTCTTATAAGCTCCGTTCCGCCGAGCATATTACTCCATTGGTCATCTCCGCCGAACTGCATATTGCAATCATAGTTTTTGAATAGGTGGTAAAAATCGTATGACTGCATAATCATATAGTTGAATTCAAGAAATGAAAGCCCCTTTTCCATTCTCTGCTTATAGCATTCTGCACGAAGCATATTATTAACGGAAAAGCATGCGCCTACATCTCTTAAAAGCTCAACATAATTAAGATTTAAAAGCCAATCGGCATTGTTTATCATCAATGCTTTACCGTCGGAAAAATCGATAAAGCGTTCCATTTGGCGTTTAAAGCATTCTGCATTATGATCTATATCCTCACGAGTCAGCATTTTTCTCATATCTGTTCTGCCTGAGGGATCACCTATCATAGTTGTTCCGCCGCCTATAAGCGCAATGGGCTTATTGCCTGCCTCTTGAAGCCTTTTCATAAGAGTTAAAGCCATAAAATGACCTGCCGTAAGGCTGTCTGCCGTACAGTCAAAGCCGATATAGAAAACAGCCCTTCCACTGTTTACCATTTCTCTTATCTCGTCCTCATTTGTTACCTGAGCAATGAGCCCTCTTTCCTGTAATTCTTCGTAAATTCCCATATTGTCCTCCGTTAAGACGCAAAAAGGCGTCAATTATCTATATTTTTTAAAAGCTCCTGTGCACTTTGCAAAAGAACGGGAGTTATTTCTATTCCTCCCATTATTCTTGCAAGCTCATTTATCCTGCCGTTATAATCAAGCAAGGTAACCTTGGTGTAGGTTCTCTCATTCTCAAAATCCTTTTGAATAAGAAAATGATAATCTGCAGCGGAAGCTATCTGCGCAGAATGTGTTACGGTTATAACCTGTGTGCTTTTAGAAACAGATTTAAGCGCAAGTCCGATTTTTCTGCTTGCTCTGCCGGAAACGCCCGTGTCTATTTCATCAAATATCAGAGTGCCGACCGTATCATTATATGCTATCAGATTTTTAATTGCAAGCATTATTCTTGAAAGCTCGCCGCCCGAGGCTATTTTTGAAAGAGGCTTCGGCGGCTCACCGGGATTTGTTGAAATAAGAAATTCTATTTTATCATATCCGTTTGATGATAAAATTCCTTTTTCAAAATTAACAACAAATCGGATTTTAGGCATATCAAGGTATTCAAGCCTTTCCTTAACCTCTTTTTCAAATTTAACGGCAATGTCTTTTCTGATTTTGGAAATTTCATCGGCAAGGCATAAAACCCGAGAATATGCCTCATCATATTCCGCATTAAGGTCTTCAAGCGACTGTTCATCAAACAAAACAGCGTTTCTCTCCGCCTTTGCGGTTTCAAGATAAGCAAGCATTTCCTCTTCCGTTTCGCCGTATTTTTTGCTTAATTTGAAAAGGAAATCAAGACGCTCCTCGGTTTCCTCTCTCTCATTTTCGCTGAAATCAAGCACGGAAATTTCCGCTTCGATAATATCCTTAACGGTTTCGAGCTCATCGAAAACATTATTCATTACAGAGCTTGCTCTTTCGGCATTTTTTGAGATATGAGAAAACGCTTCAATCTCTCTGTTAGCGTCTGTTAAAGCTGTAAGAGCGCCTCCTTCATTCTCATTTCCGTTAATGCAGGAAAGAAGCGCAGAATAGGCATGAAGCATCGACTCGCAGTTTTCAATAGCCTTTTTCTTTTCAAAAAGCGCTTCGGTTTCGCCTATCCTTATATCTGCGTTTTCAAGCTCTTTAATTTGATAATCAAGCAGTTCAAGGCGTCTATCCTTTTCGTCCTCATCAACAGTAAGTGCTTTAAGCCTTCGCCTTATTGATAAAAGATTCGAAAATGCTTTTTTGTAATCGGAAACAAGCTCATCATTTTGAGCAAGCATATCTATATATTTATAGTGATAATCGGGGTTTAAAAGTGCTTGGCTGTCGTGCTGACCGTGAATATTAACAAGCATTCTTCCGATTTCACGAAGCATTGAAACAGTTGCGCTTCTTCCGTTAATTTTGCAGGTTGATTTACCGTCCTTGCTGATTTTTCTTGTTAAAAGCAAGGAGCCGTCCTCCTCTCCTTCAATGCCGTATTCATCAAGAAGAGAACAGACATCTTGGCTGATATCAACGAAAAATGCACTAACAAATGCATAATCGGCACCGTGGCGAACAAGCTCCTTTGAGGTTCTTTCGCCCAAAATAGCATTGATTGAATCAACAACTATGGATTTGCCTGCACCTGTTTCACCCGTAAGCACATTAAGACCCTTATTAAATTCAATTTTTGCGCTTTCAATAACCGCAATATTTTCAATATTAAGAGTTTTTAACATTTAATGCTTTCTCCAAATTGAGTGTAAATATCTGGGCTGCCTTTTCTGTTTTGCATAAAACAAAAATCGTATCATCGCCCGCAATAGTTCCGAGAACTCCTGCCCATTTCATTGAATCTATCGCCGCACAGGCTGCACCTGCCATACCTGAAAAGCACTTAATGCAAACCGTGTTAAGCGCATAATCAATGCTTAAAATTGATTCGCTGAAAATGCCTGAGGCGTTGAATGAAAGCTCATCGGGATTTGATTTTATGCCTGTTGAATATATATATCTTCCCTCTTCGGAAAGCTCTTTAACAAGTCTTAACTCCTTAATATCTCTTGAAATTGTTGCCTGCGTTACCTCAAAGGCATTTTCTCGCAAAAGGCTTTGAAGCTCCTCCTGCGTTTCAACATTATTGTTTTTAATCAGCTCAATTATTTTTGCATGTCTTCTTTTCTTCATATTCGCCCCGGCCCTCCTTCTTAAATTCTTCTTTCAACAATTTTCTTTTTAACTATTTCATAAAAATTATCCGGTTTAATTTTTATTAGGTGTGCTTTATATTCTGAAAGCGAAATTTTTACATAGCTGTTATTAGGTATTAAAACAGGCTTTTCTCCGTCGCAGGTCAAAACAGCATCGTTACTGACATCACTGCAAACAGAAATTATAAGACTGTTTTTAGAATTAACAACAATACTTCTGTCCATAAGCGAATGAGGACAGATTGAGGTTATAACAAAGCAATCAAGGTCGGGACTTAAAACAGGACCTCCTGCGGCAAGTGAATAAGCCGTTGAGCCTGTTGGCGTTGAAAAAATAACTCCGTCTGCACGAACTCGAAGAAGCTCTCTGTTATCCGACTTAACATCAAAATCTATCAGCCTTGAAAAATCGCCGCGGGAAAGCACTGCGTCATTAAGGCAATGATAGGTGCTTTTAAGATGTCCGTTTTCAAAAACCTCTGCTTTTAACATAATCCTGTCATCAACGGTGTAATCACCGCTGACAACACATCTTAAAAGGCTTAATTCATTTTTTTCAACAGTACTTAAAAAGCCGAGCCTGCCACCGTTAATTCCGAGAGCGGATTTGCCGTGAACAGCGGCATTGCGTGCAACCTTCATTGTTGTTCCGTCTCCGCCGACAGCAATTGCAATATCGCAAACTTCATAAAGAACTTTCTCCTCGGCGAATTTGCAGCTCTCGCCTGCAAGCTCCTTTTGATATTCGTTGCTGAAATAAACAGTACAGCTTTCTTTATTTAAAACATTTAATAAATTAAGTGCAATATTTTTTGCTTCACTTTTGCTTAAATCTGCAAATACTGAAAAAATCATTGTAATTCCTCGTGTGATTTTTTAACAAGTTGAACAGGATTAATTAATGAGTTTATTTCCGGATTTTCGGATTTTTTTAAATATACAAGGTATTCGATATTTCCCTCCGGGCCTTTCACGGGAGAAAATTCAAGTCCTTCTGCGGAAAAGCCGTTTTCAAGCGCAATTCCCAAAACCTTATTAACAACCTCAATATGAACATCGGCGTTGCGCACAACACCTTTTTTGCCGACCTTTTCCTTGCCCGCCTCAAACTGCGGCTTTATAAGACAAACCGCTTCGCCGTTTTTGGAAAGAAGCTTATAAAGATTAGGCAAAATATGGCTTAAAGAAATGAATGAAACATCAACTGAGGCAAAATCAACAGGGTCCTTTATCTGCTCCTCTGTTACATATCTGAAATTAGTTCTTTCAAGGTTAACAACTCTTTCATCGCACCTCAGCTTCCACGCAAGCTGACCGTAGCCAACATCAATCGAATAAACCTTAACCGCCCCGTTCATAAGCATACAATCGGTAAAGCCGCCCGTTGAGGCGCCCACATCCATACAGATTTTCCCGTTTAAGCTTATCGGAAATTGCTGCATTGCCTTTTCAAGCTTCAGTCCGCCGCGGCTGACATATTTTAAGGTGCTTCCTCTAACCTCGAGAACATCATCCTCTTTGATTTCGGTGCCTGCCTTGTCAACCCTTTGATTATTAACAAAAACCTGCCCGGCCATAATAATCGCCTTAGCTTTTTCTCTGCTTTGGGCATATCCTCTTTCAAAAACGGCAACATCAAGCCTGATTTTTTTAGCCATTCAAAACCTCGTTAATTATAGACTGCTTGTCTAATTTATAAGAAATAATTTGCTTTTCAACGGGAGCCTGCTTAACAAATTCATCATTAACGGCAATATGACGGTATGAGCAATCCGCCGAAATCTCTTCAAGCATTTCTCCGAAAGCCTCGCCGATTCCGCCGCATTTTATACCCTCCTCAAAGAAGAAAGTCTTTTTTGCTTTTGAAGCAATTTTTACTGCTTCTGCGCTTATCGGCTTAATTTTGTTAAGCTTAATTACAAATGTGTTTTTAAGCTCTTCAAGAGCAAAAGCGCACTGCGCAAACTCTCTTCCGTAGGTTACAATGCAATTATCGGATTTATCGTCTCCGAAAACATCATAATCGTTTTTATTATAACTGTATTCAAAGGGAAGCTCAGGCTCTTTTCCGCGTGGATAACGAACCGCAACGGCTCCCTTGTCATGATAAATTCCCTTTCCGAGCATAAGTGCAAGCTCTTCATAGGTGCACGGAGCATAAATATTCATTCCCGGAACGGAATTTAAAAATGAGGTGTCAAAAATTCCTTGATGAGATTCGCCGTCCTCACCTACAAAGCCTGCACGGTCTATACCGAAAACAACCTTTAAATCCTGCAACGCAACATCGTGTATAAGCTGATCGTAAGCCCTTTGCAAAAAGGTTGAATAAACTGCAAAAATAGGCACCATACCGTTTTTAGCAAGACCGCTTGAAAAGGTTACTGCGTGCTGCTCTGCAATGCCGACATCAAAGAATCTGCTTGGGTATTTCCGTGAAAAAGGAATTAAACCCGTTCCGTCTGCCATAGCGGCGGTTACACAGCAAATTCTTGAATCCTTTTCGGCAAGACTGCAAACAACCCTACCGAATGCCGACGAGAAATTATCGCCGCCTTTCTTTGGCTCGCCCGTTTCAATATCAAAGCTTCCGACACCGTGAAACATTGTTGGGTTTTGCTCAGCAGGATGATAGCCCTTGCCTTTAACCGTGTTTACATGAATAAGAACCGAATGAGAGTGCGCCTTAGCGGTTTCAAGAGCAGAGATAAGACTTTCCATATCATGCCCGTCAATCGGTCCGTAATAGCGAAAGCCCAAATCCTCAAAAAAGGTTGCGTTATGATAAACCTTACGGCGCAGCTTACTGTTAATAAGCGTCAAAAATCTGTTTATCTGATTTCCTATTTTAGGAATTTTTGCGAATGCCCTTCTAACCCTTGATTTAAAGGTAAAATATCTTTTAGAGGTTCTTATTGCGGTTAAATGCTCCGACATTGTTCCGACATTTTGACTGATGGACATATTGTTGTCATTCAAGATAACAATAAGATTGCTTGGCTCAAAATCACAGTTATTGAGCCCCTCATACGCAAGCCCGCCCGTTAGAGCACCGTCGCCTATAATGGCGATAACCTTTCCTTTTTCGCCCTTCAACTGCTTAGCCCTTGCAAGACCGAGAGCCTGCGAAACGGAAACGCTTGAATGGCCGCTTGAAAAAATATCGTGCTCACTTTCAACAGGTCTTATAAAACCGCTTATTCCACCTTGTGTTCTGAGCGTTTTAAACGCTTCTTTTCTGCCTGTCAGTATTTTATGAGTATAGCATTGGTGGCCAACATCAAAAACAATTTGATCTGTTGGACTGTTGAAAACCTTATGAAGCGCAACGGTTAATTCAACAACTCCCAAATTTGAAGCAAGATGTCCTCCTGTTTGCGAAACAGTATCTATCATATATTCACGAATTTCAGCACAAAGCTGATTTAACTCGTTATTATTCAGTTTTTTAATATCCTTAGGAGAATTAACATTTTCTAAAACAGACATTAAATCAACTCTTTTCAAAGTGATAATATCACTATTTGCATAAAAATTCAATAATTGTAAATTTACATATTTCTGTCAACAAGCCTGCGTGCAAGCGTTTCAAGAAAATCAATATTGTTAAAATATGAAAGCATTTTAATTGCATTTTCAGTTAAATCGGCAACATCACTTTGAGATTTTTCAAGTCCGCAAAGTGTTACATAGGTTGTTTTATTATTTTCGGCATCGGAGCCAACAGGCTTTCCGAGAAGCTCACTGTTGCCGACAACATCAAGAATATCGTCCTTGATTTGAAATGCTATGCCAAGATTATAAGCGAACTGTGAAGCGGCAGCTATAAGATTATCATCTGCTCCGCCGACAATACAGCCCATAATACAGGCGGCTGAAATCAAAGCACCTGTTTTCAATCTGTGAACGGCATGTATTTGTTTTATACCGGGTGATTGGCTTTCGTATTTTAAATCAATCACCTGTCCGCCAATCATACCGCTTACACCGCTGTTTTGTGAAAGCAGGCTGACTGCGTCTGCTTTTTTATCACTTTCCAAATCGGAGTCGCAGATAATTTGAAATGCGTGAGTCAGCAAGCCATCTCCTGCAAGAAGTGCAGTTGCTTCGCCGAATTGCTTGTGGCAGCTTGGCTTTCCTCTTCTGTAATCGTCATTATCCATACACGGCAAATCATCGTGTATAAGACTGTATGTATGAATGTATTCCACGGCACAGGCGGCATCAAGGGCGGAATATCTGTCTGCACCGCAGGCTCTTGCAAATTCAAGAGTAAGAACAGGTCTTATTCTTTTTCCGCCGTTTAAAAGACTGTATTTCATCGCCTCGCAAACCTCATCCTGACCGTCCCTGCAATCAGGAAGAAGCTCAATCAGCCGTCTTTCAATCAAAGAAATATCATTTTTTAATATATTTTCAAATTCCAAATCAGTCATAATTTAATCCTTACTCAATTCTGTAATTTTTTGGCGTGCGTTCTTCAATTTTTCCGAACAAAAAGCCGCAAGCCTTGTTCCTTCCTCGTAAAGAGCAATGCTTTCATCAAGCGGTGCCTCATTCTTTTCAAGGCGAGAAACAATTTCATCAAGCCTTGAAGCCGCCTTTTCATAAGTTAATTCTTCCATTTATAACACCTCTCCTACCGATATATCAACATTTCCGTCTGCAAAACGGAGGGTTAATTCATCATCTTTATTTATATCATTTTTAGATTTAAGCATTTTTCCGTTTTTAGATGCAACGCAATAGCCTCTCAATAAAACAGATAGAGGGCTTAACGCCTCAAGCCTTGCAGAAGCATTTAGAAATTTATTTTCTTTATAATCTATCGTTAATGAAAAAGCATCGTTCAGTTTTTTGCACAAAGCATCAATATTATCCTGATAAGGCGCAAAAAAGCTTTGAGCATCGGCAAAAGCACCGCTTTGAGTTAGATTGCACAAATCCTGTTCGAGCGTTTCAATTCTGTTTACGGTATAAAAATCAAGTGCGTTTTTAGTAACAGACAAATCGGAATACAACTTATTTATATCGGGGCAAACAAGCTCAGCCGCAGCGCTTGGTGTGGGTGCTCGCAGGTCTGCAACGAAATCGCAGATTGTAAAATCCGTTTCATGGCCAACGGCAGAAACTATCGGAGTTTCACACGCAAAAACGGCTCTTGCAACCTCCTCACTGTTGAACGCCCACAAATCCTCTGCCGAGCCACCGCCTCTGCCGAGTATAATAACATCAACGCCGTCATAGGAATCAAGCATATTTATTGACCTAACAATATCTGCCGGAGCATTTTCTCCCTGAACAACCGTTGGGCAAATTATGATTTCTGCAAGCGGATAGCGGCGTGCGGTTATATTTTTAACATCCTCAACAGCCGCGCCTATATTTGATGTTGCAACTCCTATTTTCGAAGGAAACGAAGGAATTGGCTTTTTATGTGATTCATCAAAAAGCCCCTCCTGCGATAGCTTTTCCTTTAACTGCTCAAAGGCAAGGCTTAAAGCTCCGATACCGTCAGGCTGCATATCGTCAACATAAAGCTGATATTCTCCGCTTTTTGAATGAACGGATATTCTTCCTCGGCAGATAACTTTCATTCCGTTTTCCGCCTGAAAGCGAAGCCTTGAAGCGTTTGATGAAAACATAACGGCTTTAAGCTGACTGCTTTCGTCTTTAAGAGTAAAATAAAGATGCCCTGATCTGTAATAATGAGTAAAATTTGATATTTCTCCCGAAATAAAAATATTACGAAGCGGTGTGCTTTCATCAAGCAGGGCTTTTATATATGTGTTTACCTGAGTTACTGTTAAAACATTCATAATGATTTCAAATAAGCATAAACCGCCAAGCCTGCGGCATTATCGCAGCTAAACTGCGGCTCGGCAAAATATGCGTTAAATTTATCTTCAAAATTTTTTCTTATCGTTTCATTGCTTGAAACTCCGCCTGCAAACAAAACAGGCATATTGCCGTGCCTTTCAAGCAGGGCAACAGTCATAGCTTCAAGATTAACATTAATATAATCAATTGCAAATTTTGCAATGTCGCAAGGCGATTCGCTGTTTTTGAGCATAGCCTTAACCTTATTTTCAACACCCGATAACGAGCAACTGCAACCCTTTACTGACGGTTTGATTTTAAATTCCTTATTGCTTCCTTTTGCAAGCCTTTCGAGCTCTGCACCGCAGGGGAATTTTATTCCGAGAAGAACTCCCGTTCTGTCTATCGCCTGACCGGCATTAAGGTCTGCACTTTCTCCGATTATTTCGGTGCTGATAATATTTTCCTTATCCGGCTTAACCAAAACAGCCTCTGTTGTTCCGCCTGAAATGTGAAATGCAATAAAGGGTTTTTCAATTAAATCAAGCCTTTTGGCGGAATAAAGAGCTGCAAGAATATGCCCTGCTTGATGTGAGGTTTTAAAAAGCGGTGCTCCTGTAAACGAAGAAACTGCCTGTGCGATGCTTTCGCCAACAAGAAAGCATGGCATATAGCTTCCATCAATCAATCTCGGCTTAATGCTTACGCCGATACCGTCAAGCCTTATATCTCTGTCCTTGCATAGCTCTTTGATTATTTTCGGCATATTTACAGTATGCTGAAAGACGGCTTCGCTTTGCCTTAATCCTCTTTCTCCCTGCTTAACGGAGAGTACGCTTTTAAGCTGAAAAACCTCACCGTTATCATACAGAGCTGCGGAGGTTGTGTAGTTACTTGTGTCTATTCCGAGAAACATCACAGCGACCTCAAATAGCTTCCGAGAACGCCGTTAATAAAGGTGTAATCATCAGAACCGGAATATTTTTTTGCAAGCTCAACTGCTTCGTTTACAGCAACACCCGAGGGTACGCTGTCTGCATACTTAATTTCATATATTGCAAGACGGAGGATTGAAGCGTTTACCTTTGGAAGTCTGCCGATTTTCCAGCCGCTTAAATATGATGAAATAATTTCATCAAGCTCCTCTCTGTGTTCGCAGACATTTTCAAAGGCTTCCGTTGCATATTCGGAAAGCTCACTGATATTTTCGGCAAAAATCTCTTCAATTTCCTCGCAGGGCTTGTCCTTAAAAAACTCCTTTTCATAAAGGAGTATGAAAGCCTGCTCTCTCATTTCACTTCTGTTCATAAAATAATGCCTTTCGATAATTCTTTATAAAGAAACAACGGCTGAAAATATAATTATACTTTCAGCCGAATTTTTACTACTCTTTACTTTCACAAGGTGCATTTGATTTTTTGAGCTCTGCATTCTCAACGGAGGCAATAATAACATTAACCTTTGAAACAAGCTTTCCCGTCATATTCTGAACGGCTTCCTTAACAACCCTTTGAACCTCCTCGGCTATCGGCTGAATTTTCACACCGCTTGCAATATTGATATAAATGCTTATATCAAGGTCGTCGCCATCCTGAATAATTCTTACGGGGCTCATAACTTTAAGGCTGCCCTTTTTTATTGTTGAAACAACATCCGCAGGCTTATTTGAAAATCCGGTTACGCCTGCAACATCCTTTGCAGCATTTGTTGCAATTGACGAAACGGCTTCCTCGGAAATAACAACTGAGCCTTTTGAATTGTATTTTGAAATTTCCATAATTTTATGCCTCCTTGCTTTTTATTATTTTAACATAATCATTTAATTTATACAAGAGCAAATTAACAAGTATTTGTAAACAGTTTGTTTCATAGGCGTTAATTTGACTGAATAATCGTTACACTCTCAAAGCCGCATTTGAGCTGTGCCGTTGCAATTTCCTTTATTTGAAGTGCAAGCTCATCTGTTAATTCTTCGCAATCAACAATAACATCAACACGCGTTCCGTCCTCATTAACAACCGCAAGGCAATTGTTAACTCCCTTTGCTTTAACAAGCATTTCAATTTTATTTTCTATCTCTATATAAGATGAAATTGAGGCAATTTTATCAGCTGCGGTTTTATGTGCTTCTTCACCTTCATCAACAGAATCAACAATACTTTGCAGGTTTTCGAGTGCTTCGGCACGAGCCGTTTGCCGTTCAACCCGTGCAGTTGAAAAGTATTCGCTTTCGCCCGTGGTGGTTAACTCTGTTGTTGCATCAACAAAGGTTGCCTCGCCAAGCGTTTTATTTGAAGAAATTGTGCTTATTTTTGAGGAAATATCACTGTTTTCCCAATACCAATTACCGCCGACACCGACTGCAAGAAGCAAAACAAAAAGTGAAAACAGCGCTTTGCGTCTTTTCGATTTCTTTTTCTTAACCTCGTCCTCCGTAAGCAGCCCTTCAAGCTCCTTTTGTGCGTTTTTTTCTTTTTCTTCGTCCATTAATTATCACCTTTCGTTTCAAGCTTTGCAACAGAAACTCTTGTTGCCGAAATATTAAAAAGTGCACAAACACAATCAATGATTTTTTCCTTAACAACAATATCGTCTCCGCCGCTGCATATTACGGCAACGCCCTCCACACTTGGAAATTTTTCCTTTAAAAGAAGCGGCGAGTCGCCGTTTTCCCCGTCATAAATAACATATTCATTATTTTCGGAATTAGAACCTTCCGTGCTTGAGTTTTCCGTGTTTTTTGCATAAACACCTTCCTTTGTGCTTTTAAGCGTTATCATAACTCTGCAATCCCCAACTCCGTCTATGCTTGAAATAAGCCTTGTCAGCTCACTATTCAGCGAATCAACATATTCGGAATAATTTTCTTCGTTTGAGACATTCTTTTTTTCAGTGCCGGAAAAATTTATTTCCGAAAGAGCAATACAAAGTATTCCTATAACTGCAATCACGATTATTAAATTCTTTTTAGAAAGCTTATCCGAAAAAAGCTGCTTTACCTTTTCCTTCATTTAACCACCCGAAAATTCAACCTCGGAAATAATACCGAGAGTATTATATATTATATTTTTAACCTCATCGCAGTTATAAGCCTTTGAAACATATATTTTTACATAATCAATATAAATTTCGTTGCTTTGCAATGTTGCATTGCATAAAACGGAGGCGTTGCTTATTCCGTTTTTTTCAAGCTCCTTTTTTACAAGCTGCTCAACCTCAAATTCAGCGGTGCTTTCGGCAGTATTTTTATATTCGCCTTCAAGGTTAAAATCAGCCTTAAACTCATCAATATCAAAATCTGCAAAGGGAAATATAAAGGAAATAAAAATAAACAGAGAAATAATAATTTTGTAAAATCTTCCCATAGAGCCCTTTGGCGTTACGAGCGAAAATATAACAGATACAATAACCGTTATGCAAATGCAAAAAACCCAATTTTTTATAAAGTCCATCAGCTTCCCCTTGCCGCTATTAAAATTCCTATCGAAATAATTGTTGTTACCATTGAAAGTATCAGTATAACATTCATTATAAGCAATGAATCCTCAAACGCTTTTAAAACAGAGGAAACAGACCTGTCGTTAAATACATCCGAAACCGTTCTGCAAAGCGAAAGAAAAAGTCTCCAAAAAGAAACATTTAAAATGGGAGAAACAAAAACCGTTAAAACCGCAATTATACCAACTATTCCGACACTGCTTTTTATTAATGAGGAATATGCCTGAATTGACAGAAGTCCCTCGCTGATTGCTCCGCCTATTACGGGAACAACAGAATTTATCGCAAATCTTATTGAACGCAGTCCTATCGCATCTGCTCTTGCAGAAACAGCTGTTTTAATTGATAAAATCGAAACAAAGGCCGTTGCAAAAACGGAGATTGCGGTTGTTAGGTATTTTTTCAAATTATAAATTAACTGTTGCAGATTGAGCTCACTTCTTATACCGGAGCAAATACCTATTGCAAGAAAGCAGTTTGAAAGCGGAAGAAAAATATTTTTCGAAATAAAATTCAATGCCTGCGCAAGTGAAAGCAAAAGTGTATTTGTTGAAAAAGCGGTAATCGTATTTCCGGAGGCCGCAACAATAATGCAAAACGCCGGAACAAAGGCGAAAATAAAATCGGCGCAAACCGATATTGCGGCGCACGCAGAGGAGATCGAGTATTTGAGCTGCGATACAAGAAGAACAGCTATAACAAGCGCACTGACAGTTGAAAGCAAGGAAATCATTTCGGAGCTGTTTACACTTTCGCGAAAGCCTTGAAAAAAGGATGAAAGAATGATAATAAGCAAAATAACTCCGCAGGAATACAAAGGCTTTTTCACACCGTCTGCAATCATTTCTTTTAGATAGTCAACAACATCGGCAAATGAAAAATCAATAATTCTTTTATAGTCAAAATCAGTTAATCCAAGCTCGTCGAGCACATTATATGTATCCTCGTTTAGCTCTTCAAGGAAGCTTAAATCAAACTGCTCAAGCGTTTGATTGTATTCCTCCTCGCTATATTCCTCCTGCGCAAAAACGCAAACGGGAATAATAATTAATGCAACAAGAAATATTACAATCAGTATTTTTTTAATCTTCATACTAATAATCCCGAAATTATTTTTACAACCGCTTCAAACAAAGGCAAAATCATAGCCACAATTACTATTTTTGCCACAACCTCAGTTTGTCCTGCAAGAGCCGTCTCTCCGCAATCTCGGCAAATATCGGCGGTTATCTGCGTTATTAATGCAATGCCGAGAGCTTTAAGCATAAGCTTTAGATATGATGAAAGCTCCCCTGCATTATCCGTTATCTCTTTAAGAGTGTCTGTTATCTGTCCTATTGAACCGATTGCTTTAAAGAAGAGCAAAGCACTTGCGAATAACACAAGAATAAGCGAAACGGATTTATTGTAATCCTTTAAGAAAAGAGAAAGAATTAACGCAGTTACCGAAATTCCTATAATCACCGTCATAAATCAAACAGAGCCTTAACCGTTGAAAAAAGCTCGCTTATCTGCGGTATCAGCATCATTAAAACAACTATAACACCTGCAAGTGTTGTCAGCATTGCCTGATCCTCTCTTCCGCTTCTGACCAAAACGGTATTTAACACGGAAATAATGATGCCGATTGCAGCAATTTTAAAAATAAAATTAATCTCCATTGCAACCTCCTAGGGTAACGGTAATACTCCGAACCACGGTTTAGCGTGGCAGATATTGCCCTTACTCTTTGTTAAAATACTCGTTAATCCAAAAGGATTAACTGCGTTTTTGCCTTGATTAAGACCAAATCTGCACACGCTAAACTGCAAAGCATCAAAAAAGCTTGGAGTAAAGATGAGATTTGGCATCTTGAGATGGCAGCCTTGCTGACGCAAGGCAACAGCGAAAGCGACAAATATCGCTTTAATACTGCATTTTTGACGGGTTCGGATTATTACCGTTACCCTACACAAGAACCACCGTTACCGCAAGTCCTCCCAAAATGCCGAAGGCTATGCAAAGCTTATAGTGAGAACGGTAATACTCTTCATATTTTTTATTACTTAACTGCATGCTTTCCCTGAATGAATTAATAAGTGCAACGGTTGACTCAACATCGCTTTTTCCGAGCTCTCTGAACAGAAGATTAATTTGCTCGTTATCCGATGAATCCAAGGGCGTTTTTATGCATATATTTTCAAAATCAACATTCTTTAAAAAATATAGATGAGAAAGAGACGGCTCTGCGGCAAGCCTTAAAATTATCTTTTCGGTTGAGCTTGCTGAAAACGAAAGCTCTGCGCACATCAAATTCGCCATTGTTATTAATTCCGAGGAAACAGAGCATTTTTCTTTCAGCTTAAAAAGATAAGTAAGCCCCGTGAAAACAGACGCGATATTGATTAATATAATTCCTATGATTTTCAAGCAATCATCTTACTTCCAAAATTTCAAAATCGTTTGTGTAATCATTAAGCAAAACAATATAATCAAACTCTCCCGTTGCCGTTAACGCCTTAACAATTGGCTTGTTTAAAAGCTGCTCCTTCGTTTTGGCGTGAACGGAAACGGCAAATGAAACGCCAGAATTAAAGCCGTCCTTTATGGCTTCAACCTCTTTTAAATCGTCTATTTCATCGCAAATAATATAATCGGGAGAAAGAGCTCTTACCGCAATTTCAATTCCCTTTGCCTTCGGAAAGGACGAAAGCGCATCACAGTTTAAGCCAACATCTGCAACTATTCCGTTTGCGTCTCTGAAAGCAATTTCGTTTCTTTCATCAATGACTGTAACCTTTTTATATTTGTTGTTAAAGCCGCTTGAAAGAAGCCTTGCAAGATCTCGTAAAAAAGTTGTTTTTCCTCCGCACGGCTCGGAAGCAACAATAATGCTCGGCAATTCATTCACAAAAAGGATATTCATAACCGGCTTTGCACAGTTTTTGATTTCGCTTGAAATTCTGATATTCAGAGAGGTTACATCCTTAACGGAGGTTATATCTCCGCTCTTTTTAACCGCCGTTGAACAAACTCCGACTCTGTTGCCTCCTGCGGTTGTGATAAAGCCGTTTACAAGGTTATCAATTTCGCAATGAACAGAATAATTACAAAGGCGTCTGAAAATAACATCAAACTCATCTTCGCTTATCTTATATGCAAATTCGGAATAATGATTGAGAAGCTTGCCCTTATCGGTTATAAAATATGTATTTCTGCCGATTATTAATATTAAAGGCATATTCTTTCTTATTCTAATTTCATTTATGTGCCTTAAAGCCTCGGAGCTTAATTCGGACAAGGCAGAGCTTATCCCATCCGAAAGGCAGGGAATAATTGTGTTTATTGCCAAGGAACTCACCTCAATAACATATATGAAATGTTAATTTTGAATATTACTCGTTTATTCGGTTGAAGAATTTTACATAATATGATATTATATATTTAAATACGAAACAGGAGCTTTTTATGGATATAACAAAAAACAACGCTAAAAGATATACAAATTCAGTTATAAACGGAGAAACCGTTAATTATGGTATTTGTGCTTTAATATCGTTTTTCATGCTTTTGGCATTTAAGCAGATTTTAAAGCTTGCTTTTGGAATAAATGCAGACACGGCGGCATATATCTCATTTGCCGTTGCGGAGGTTGCGCTTTTTCTGCTTCAAAAATTCTTTGTTTTCGGAGATAATGCATTAAGCTCAACTGCAAAGCAGATCGTTTTTTCCGTTTTGACAGGCGGTATTCATCTCGGCGTTTTTTCGGTTATATCACTAATTTTCAAATCTATCGGTTTTTATAATTATGCCGCTTGGTTATTCTCCTTTGTTTTTATTATTGTGCTTAATTACCCACTTGCAAGAATATTGATTTTTGACTGCTACCTGCCTTCCGAACGATTTAAAAACGGCAGGGTTTATAAAGTGTTTTTTAAAAACCGCTTCGTGTTGCTTTCAATGGCGGTTACTTTTCTTGTTTTTGCTTTTATATATTTGGTTTTTCACGCCTTTCCTTTTGGAGACACTACCGTTTTAAGAATGGATCTTTATCATCAGTACGGTCCCCTTTTCTGCGAGCTTTATGACAGAGTTACACAGGGAAAAAGCTTTCTTTACAGCTGGACCTCGGGCGGTGGATCAAGCTTTCTCGGAAATTATTTCAACTATCTTTCAAGCCCGTTTAACATAATTCTGTTTCTTTTTGACAGAAAAAATATGCCCCTTGCAATAACAACAATTGTTGCCGTTAAAGGCATTGCGTGCTCGGGCACATTTACTTTTTACTTGAAAAAGAGCCTAAACAGACACTCTGCAAGCTCGGCAATGTTTGGACTTTTCTATGCATTCAGCGGATATTTTCTTGCGTATTTTTGGAATGTTATGTGGCTTGACGGAATGATTATTCTTCCTCTTATTGTGTTGGGAATTGAAAGAATAATCAACAAGGGCAAGCCCGCTTTATATTTCTTTTCATTAATTTATATTTTTGTTGCAAGCTATTATATAGCTTATATGGTTTGCATTTTCTCCGTTATATATTTTATTGGATATTATTTCATTTCAACTCCGCAGCAGGCACAATTGATAAAATCGGAAAATGACGGTAAATTTTATGCCGTTAAAGGCTTTTTTAAAAAGCCGTTTATCAACAGAGGTCTCAAATTTGCAGGAGCCTCTCTGCTTGCGGCAGGGGCTTGCGCTTGCTTTTTGATACCCGTTTATTTTATACTTTCGGGTTGCAGTGCAACCTCCGACAGCTTTCCGAAGGAATTTAAAACATATTTTTCTCTTTTTGATTTCATAACAACGCATTTTGCAAGCCTTGAAACAACAATTCGTTCAAGCGGAAGAGATGTTCTTCCAAATGTTTACTGCTCTGTTTTAACGCTTGTGCTTGTTCCTTTGTTTATGCTTAACAAGGATATAAAAACCAAGGAAAAGGCAGTTTATGCGCTTTTAATTGCCTTTTTCCTTTTCTCCTTTAACACAAATTATGCAAATTTTGTTTGGCATGCCTTTCATTTTCCGAATGATTTGCCTTACAGATTTTCTTTTATGTATTCCTTCCTATTGCTTGTTATTGCTTACAAATCTCTTATGAAAATCTCCTCGATCGGCATTAAGGAGATTGGTATAACTGGCTTTATTTGGATAGTTGTTATTGCCCTCGCAGACGAGCTTCCTACTGAAAAAATGCAGCAGTCAACAAGCTATGTAACGCTTGCATTTTTACTTGTTTGGATTTGTATTCTTTTCCTGATAAAGCGCAAGGCAGTTTCAAGGTTTATTGCTTCTGTTTTAATTATTGCCTGTGCTTTTTGTGAGGCGGTTGTTGCAAATCCGTCTGCATTCAGTCTTAATCAAAAGCTCGGCGGTTATGTTAAAAACTATAACGGATATACAAAAGCAATAGAATACATTGCGGATAACGACACCTCTAATTACCGAACAGAGCTTTGCAGTCTTAACACAAGAATGGATTCATGCCTTTACGGCTACAACGGAATGAGCACATTTTCCTCAATGGCTTATGAAGAATACTCGGGTGCACAATATTCTCTCGGAATGTACGGAAACCGCATAAACAGCTACACATATAACACGCAAACACCTGTTTACAATATGATGTATAACATAAAATATTTAATATACAACAATGAGCAAACTCGCCCGTCAACTCAGCTTTACACCAAATATTACGATGATGAAGAAACAAATATTTCTGTTTATCAAAACGATTATTTTCTGCCAAAGGCGTTTTGCGTTAACTCTTCCGTTGAAAAATGGAGTGCCTCAGAGGGAAATCCGTTTCGTGTTCAATCCGATTTCTTTACTCTTGCAACAGGATATTCGGGTGTTTTTGAGGAAGCGCAGATTGATTATGCAAGCTACACGGGAATGACCGGAGAAAACCCCGAAGGCTCGGGAACGATTTGGGTTACGAAAAACGACGATAACTCCTATGCTTCGTTTGATGTAACCATTTCGGCAGTAACTAACGGAAATATCTATATTTACGCCTCTGCTAAGGATTTAAACAGTATAACCGTCTCCTCTGAATCAGATTCTTCAACCTTTGATATAAGCACCCCTTATATTATTGATTTGGGATATGCAAGCGCCGGTGATAATTTCAGTGTTTCATTTGACTGTGCTTCACTTTCCGTTGGCGAAACCGGTGTAGAATTTTATGCATACAGTGTAAACGAAAAAGTCTTGGATGCAGGGTATAATAATCTTTTAAAGGGTGCTATGGAAATAACCGAATTTTCGGAAACAAAAATTAAAGGTACCGTTGTTTCCGATTTTAATAATATTCTTTATTCGTCTATTCCTTATGACGAAGGCTGGGAGGTGTATATTGACGGACAGAAGGCCGAAGCATTTAAAGTTGCCGACTGTCAGCTATGTGTTATGATAAAGCCAGGCGAGCACACGGTTGAATATGTTTACAGACCGAAGGGGCTTGCAGCAGGATGTGCAGTCAGTGCATGCTCTGTTATTGCTCTCGCAGCAATATATTTTTACAAGAAAAGAAATAAAAATATAAATAATGACAAATTAGTTAAAAGTTAAAATTTTAGTTTACTTTATATAATAAATGTTGTAAAATACCACCGTAATAAGGGTAACGGTAATAATCCGAACCACGGTTTATCGTGGCAGATATTGCCCTTACTCTTCGTTAAAATACTCGT
>UQSH01000005.1 GCA_900543795.1 uncultured Oscillospiraceae bacterium
AAGAGCAACCTTCCTCCCGATTTCCAACATAAAGGGCAGAACGCTTGATGAGAAAAATCTTGATGATAACCTTGGATTTGTTGCCGTTGCAAGCGATCTTGTTGATTGCGATTCAAAATATAAAGAAATAATCGGCAATTTGCTCGGCAGAGTTGTTATTGTTGATGATATGGACAGTGCCATCGGTATCGCCAAGGCATATAAAAACCGGTTTAAAATCGTAACGCTTGACGGTCAGGTTATCAACGCAGGCGGCTCAATGGCAGGAGGAAGTGCCGCAAAGGGCGCAGGTATTCTCTCCCGTGCGAATATGATTGAGGAGCTTGAAGCACAGGCGCAGGAGCTTTCCGAAAAGGCAGATAAGCTAAGCAAGGAGCTTCAGGGTGCAGTTGACGAGGCAAACCGATTTGCCGCACAAATGCAGGCGGCAGAGGCGGATTTGCGCACCGCCAAGGAGGATTATATTCGCTCTGAGGGCGAGGAAAAGCTTTCCGCCGAAAAAATTTCCTCACTTAAAGCAAGAATTAATTCCCTCTTGATTGAAAAGGATAATGCAGACGGCAGAATTGCAATTTTCAACGAGGCGTTAAAGAAAAATGAAAAGGAAATTGAAAAGATTCAGTCGCAGATAGACAACGCAGAGGATGGTCTGCGCAAGGTTGCGGGAAGCGCAAAGGATATTCTTGAAAAAAGAGACTCCTTGCGTGCCGAAACAGAAAGAATAAATCTTGAGCTTGTTTCTCTTGCAAGAGACAGTGAAGCCGCAAGGCTTTCAATAGAAGAGCTTGAAATGCGCAAGGCAGATCAGCAAAGCAGAGTTAAATCCATTGAAGAGGAAATTGCCGATTTTGAGCGCAGAAACGAAGCATTGAAGAATTCGATTGATGAGATAAAAAAAGAAGCAGAAGATCTTAGAAATAAGGCAGGCTCGTCTTCAAATCAGGTCAGCGAGCTTATCGAGAAGCGTAATTCCTTTGATAAGCGTTCTGTTGAATTAAGAGCTCTTGAAAGAAACAAGGGCCAAGAGCGTGAAAAGCTTTCGGGCGAGATTGTTCGTCTTGATGAGCGTAAAATCGCAATGCGCAAGGAGTATGACGAATTAAACGATATGCTCTTTGAGCAGTATGAATTAACAAGGCGTGAGGCGGAAGCACTCAATATTGTTATTGATGATATGAGTGCCGCAAAGAAGCGTCTTCACGAAATTAAGGTTGAAATTAAAAAGCTTGGCTCAATCAATGTAGGTGCAATTGAGGAGTATAAAGAGGTTTCCGAAAGATACGAATTTCTTAAAGAGCAGATAGACGATATTGAAAAATCAAAGGCAGAGTTAAACAGAATTATCGAGGATTTAACCGCTTCTATGAGCGAAAAATTCCTTGCACAGTTCAATAAAATCAATGAGGAATTTAAAACCTCGTTTGCCGATTTCTTCGGCGGCGGAAAGGGCGAAATCATTCTTGAGCAGCCTGATAATTGCCTTGAAAGTCCGATTGAAATTAAAATTCAGCCTCCCGGAAAATCCGTTCAAAACATCAATCTTTTTTCGGGCGGCGAAAAGTCGCTTGCCGCAATGGCGCTCTTGTTCAGCGTATTAAAGGTAACGCCCGCACCGTTTTGTATTTATGATGAGGTTGAGGCGGCACTTGATGATGTTAATGTTGAACGCTTTGCAAAATATATGAGAAAAATGACGGATAAAACGCAGTTTATTTCCATAACCCACAGAAGAGGAACTATGGAGGAGGCAGATGTTCTTTACGGCGTAACTATGCAGGAAAAGGGCGTTTCAAAGCTTCTTGAGCTGCAATCAGCAGAGCTTGCCGAAAAAATGGGGCTTGAATAAATTTTATAACCTTAGGAGTTGCTATGGGATTATTTGATAAATTCAGAAAAGGCTTAAAAAAAACAAGGGAAGAGGGCATAACCGCTCAAATAGAGGAGGTTGTTGAGTCTTACGACGAGATAACAGACGAGCTCTATGATGAGCTTGAAGAAATTCTTATTATGGGCGATGTTGGCTATCCCACTGCTGAAAGAATTATAAAAAATCTTAAAGAAAAAATCGCTAACGACAGGATAACAAATGTTAAGCAGGTGCGAGAAACTCTGCAAGATATCGTTTCGGGTATTGTTTGGGGCGGAAGCTATCTTAAAATAAGAACTAAGCCGTCTGTTATTCTTGTTATCGGCGTAAACGGAGTCGGAAAAACAACAACAATCGGAAAGCTTGCTCTGCGCCTTAAAGAGCAGGGCAGAAGCGTTATTTTGGGAGCGGCAGACACCTTCCGTGCCGCCGCAATAGAGCAGCTTCAGGTTTGGGCAGACAGAGCGGAGGTTGATTTAATTAAATCGGCAGAGGGCTCCGATCCCGCCTCAGTTGTTTTTGATACCATTCAGGCAGGAAAAGCAAGAAGCAGCGATGTTATAATTATCGACACCGCAGGAAGGCTTCATAATAAGAAAAATCTTATGGATGAGCTTAACAAAATAAGCCGTGTTATAGATAGGGAATTACCGGATGCTTCAAAGGAGGTTCTTCTTGTTCTTGACGCAACAACAGGTCAAAATGCGGTTAATCAGGCAAAGGATTTTAAGGATGCCGCGGGCATAACGGGTATCGTTTTAACCAAGCTTGACGGAACTGCAAGGGGCGGTGTTGTTCTTGCAATTAATAATGAGCTTGATGTTCCTGTTAAATTCGTTGGCGTAGGAGAGCAGATAGACGACCTTCAACCGTTTGATGCAGACGCCTTTGCAGCCGGCTTGTTTGATAACGGGGAGAAGTGATTATTATGGATTTTATTCTTGCAACAAATAATATGAAAAAGCTTGCCGAAATGCAAAGAATTCTTTCGCCGCTCGGCATAAATGTTGTAACCGCAAAGGCACTCGGCATTGAGCTTGAAGATGTTGAGGAAACGGGAACAACCTTTGAGGAAAACGCCCGCTTAAAAGCCACTGCGGCCTGCAAGGAAACAAATATGCCCGCCATTGCAGACGACAGCGGACTGTGTGTTGATTATTTAAACGGTGCACCGGGAATTTTTTCGGCACGCTTCTCCGGCGAGCACGGAAACGATGAAAAAAATAACGATTTGCTTCTTGAAAAGCTTAAAGGAGTTGCGCCCGAGCAGAGAACGGCGCATTATGTCTGCGCAATCTGCTGCGTTTTCCCAAACGGAAAGGAAATCACGGTCAGAGGAGAGTGCAACGGCACAATCGGCTTTGAGCGGGACGGCAACGCAGGCTTCGGCTACGATCCGCTTTTCTTGGTAAACGGTAGGTCGTTCGGCAGATACACCGCCGAGGAAAAGGATAAAATAAGCCACAGAGGCAATGCACTCAGAAAGCTTAAAGCAGAGTTGGAGAAATGTATATGACATCAAAGGAAAGAGCAAAGCTTCGCTCGCAGGCAAATCCGCTTGAGCCTATTTTTCAAATAGGCAAGGAGGGAATATCGCCTAATCTTGTTAGCCAAATAGACGATGCACTTGACGCAAGAGAGCTTCTTAAAGTGCGTGTTCATTTAGACACGGCACCCGAAGCACCAAGGCAGCTTGCAGACACGCTTTCACAGCAGCTCGGAGCAGAGGTTATTCAGGTTATCGGCGGAGTTATCGTGCTTTACAGAAAAGCAGATAAAGATAAAATTAACGAAAAGAAAAATCAAAAAGCAAAAGAGCAAAGCAAAAAGGCCGTTAAAAAGAAGGTTAAAATCAAGGGAATGCGTCAGCGTCAGCGCGAGTATGAGGAGGCGCACCCGTGGGCAAAATATCAAAAGCAGGGAAGAGGCAGAAATCGTTGAAAATCGGAATTTTCGGCGGTGCGTTCAATCCCGTTCACAACGGCCATATAAATCTTGCAGAGAAATACATTTCTCTTTTGGGGCTTGATAAGCTTTTTATTGTGCCAACGGCAAATCCTCCCCACAGAGCCTGCGATAATTTTGCTCCCGCAGAGTGCAGATTTGATATGCTTTCTCTTGCCTTTGCAAAAAACGATAAGGTTGAGATTTCTGATGTGGAATTTCAAAGCAGTCAAAAAAGCTATACCTATAACACGGTTTTAAAATTCAAGGAAATGCTCGGAAAATGTGAGATGTTTCTCATAGTGGGGCAAGACCAGTTTTTGTCGTTTGATAAATGGTATAATTATGAGGCTCTGCTGAAAGAGGTTGCTTTGTGCACCGCTGCAAGAGAGGAAAATTCAAGAGAAAAAATAATTGATTTTGCTCAAAATACTCTTCATCTTGATAAATATTATCTTGCGGATTTTGAGCCTGTTGTTGTTTCAAGCAGCTGTATAAGAGAAAAAATTGCACACGGAGAAAGCCTTGCAGGGCTTGTTCCGGAAGGTGTTGAAAATTATATAAAATCAAAGGGACTTTATAATGAAAAGCGTTGATTATTATAAAAGCATAATAAAAAGCCGCCTTTCCGAAGGCAGATATATTCATTCGCTTAATGTTGCAGCCTCTGCCGCCGAGCTCAGCAAAATATATAATTGCAACAGGGATAAGGCTTATCTTGCAGGCCTCCTTCACGATATAACAAAAGAGGAAAGCCTTGATGTTCAATATCGGCTGATTGAAGAAAATTCCCATAGCTTAACAAAGCTTGAAAGAAATAACCCTTCGGTTATCCATCAAATGTCGGGCGAGGCATATTGCCGTCTCAAGCTCGGAATAACAGATGAGGAGATTTTAAGCGCAATTAGGTATCACACAACGGGAAAGGCAAATATGACAACGCTTCAAAAGGTTGTTTATACCGCCGATTTCATCTCGGCAGACAGGAATTATCCCGATGTTGAGGAAATGCGGAGCCTTGCACTGAAAAGCCTTGATGACGCCATGCTTTATTCATTAAAACACACAATATTAAAATTAACTTCTAAGGCAGAATTAATTCATCCGGATTCGTTCGAATGTTATAATTCTGTTTTGGAAAATAAAATAAAGGACTGAATTTATGAATTCTTTAAACATTGCAAAAATTGCCGTCAAGGCGGCAGACAGTAAAAAGGGCAAGGATATTCAGGTCATCGGAATAAGAGAGCTTTCCGTGCTTGCCGATTATTTTGTTCTTGTAACGGGTGATTCGTCAACGCAGATAAAAGCGCTTGCCGATGAGATTGAATTTAAGCTAAAGGAAGCAGGCGTTGAGCCTCATCATATTGAGGGAAAGCAATCAGGCTGGATTTGTCTTGATTTTTCAACGGTTGTTGTTCATGTTTTCCACAAGGAGCAAAGGCAGTATTTTCAGCTTGAACACCTTTGGGAGGACGGAGATATTATTAACACAGATGAATTCTTAACTGAATAAAGGAGGAAAGAAAAATGGAATATAATTTTAAACAGGTTGAAAAAAAGTGGCAGGATATTTGGTACAGCCAAAACACCTTTGCGGCTAAAAACGATTATTCTCTGCCGAAATATTATTGTCTTGTTGAGTTTCCGTATCCGAGCGGACAGGGACTTCATGTAGGTCATCCGCGTTCATATACGGCGCTTGATATTGTTGCAAGAAAGAAAAGGCTTGAAGGCTATAATGTTCTTTATCCTATGGGCTGGGATGCTTTCGGCTTGCCAACCGAAAACTATGCAATAAAAAACCATATCCATCCCGCAGAGGTAACAAAAAAGAATGTTGCTCATTTTAAGGAGCAGCTTCAATCCCTCGGCTTTTCGTTTGACTGGACAAGAGAGATAAACACAACAGACCCCAAATATTATAAATGGACTCAGTGGATTTTCTTGCAGCTTTTCAAAAAGGGCCTTGCATATAAAAAGGAAATGGCAGTCAATTGGTGCACCTCCTGCAAATGCGTTCTTGCAAATGAAGAGGTTGTAAACGGAGTTTGCGAGCGTTGCGGCTCCGAGGTTATAAGAAAGAATCAAAGCCAGTGGATGCTTAAAATAACAGATTATGCAGACCGCCTTGCCGCAGACCTTGATGATGTTGATTTTATAGACAGGGTTAAGGTTCAGCAAAGAAACTGGATAGGCAGAAGCACAGGTGCAGAGGTTGATTTCAAAACAACCCTCGGCGACACTTTAACTGTTTATACCACAAGGTGCGACACTCTATTCGGCGCAACCTATATGGTTATTTCTCCTGAGCATCCGCTTATTGAAAAATGGGCAGAAAGTCTTGAAAATATTGAGGAAATCCGTGCATATCAAAACGAAGCGGCTCATAAGAGCGATTTTGAACGCACGGAGCTTAATAAGGACAAAACGGGCGTTCTTCTTAAAGGCGTTATGGGTATTAATCCCGTTAATGACACGGAAATTCCGATTTTCATTTCCGATTATGTTTTAACCTCTTACGGCACAGGTGCAATTATGGCGGTTCCTGCGCACGACACAAGAGACTGGGAGTTTGCAAAGAAATTCAATCTTCCTATCATAGAGGTTGTTGCAGGCGGCGAGGATGTTCAAGCTGAAGCCTTCACCGATTGCGCAACAGGCAGACTTGTAAACAGCGGATTTTTAACAGGACTCTCTGTTGAAGACGCTAAAAAAGCTATGATTGAGTGGCTTGAAAAAGAGGGTAAGGGCAGAGAAAAGGTTAATTTCAAGCTTCGCGATTGGGTGTTCAGCCGTCAAAGATATTGGGGCGAGCCTATCCCGATTGTTAAATGCGAAAAATGCGGCTATGTTCCGATTCCGGAAAGTGAGCTTCCGCTTGAGCTTCCGAATGTTGATTCCTATGAGCCAACAGATACAGGCGAATCTCCGCTTGCAAAGATGACGGATTGGGTAAACACAACCTGCCCCTGCTGCGGCGGTCCTGCAAAAAGAGAAACGGATACTATGCCTCAGTGGGCAGGCTCCTCGTGGTATTTCCTCAGATATATGGACCCTCATAACGATAATGCGCTCGCCTCGAAGGAAGCACTTGAATATTGGTCGCCTGTTGATTGGTATAACGGCGGTATGGAGCACACAACGCTTCATCTGCTTTACAGCCGCTTCTGGCATAAGTTCCTTTATGACATTGGTGTTGTTCCAACCTCCGAGCCGTATCAAAAGCGTACCTCTCACGGTATGATTCTCGGCGAAAACGGCGAAAAAATGAGTAAGTCAAGAGGAAATGTTGTTAATCCCGATGAGATTGTTGACCGCTACGGAGCAGACACAATGCGTCTTTATGAAATGTTTATCGGCGATTTTGAAAAGGCGGCTCCGTGGAATTCCGATTCAATTAAGGGTTGTAAAAGATTTATCGAGCGTTTCTGGAATCTTCAGGAAATCGTAACAGACAGCGATGAATACAGTGAAGAGCTTGAAGCGCTTATGCACAAAACAATTAAAAAGGTAACGGAGGATATTGACAATCTTAAATGCAACACCGCCATTGCCGCTATGATGACTCTTATTAATAAGATTTACGATAAGGGAAGCATAACAAGAGGAGAGCTCAGAGATTTAACAATAATGCTTAATCCTTTTGCACCGCATGTAACCGAGGAAATGTGGCAGACTATGAGCTTCGGCGGAATGGTCAACGAAGCAAAATGGTGTACTTACGATGAGGAAAAAACGGTTGAAAATTCAGTTGAAATCGTTCTTCAAATTATGGGTAAGGTGCGTTCACGCATAACCATTCCCGTTGATATGCCTAAGGAAGAGGTTTTGAAGCTTGCAAAGGCAGACGAAAAAATCGCTTCTGCCATAGAGGGAAAGGAAATCAAAAAGGAAATCTATGTTCCCGGCAAGCTTGTTAATATAGTTGCTATATAATCTATTTATAAAAGGCACGGCAAATTCTGTCGTGCCTTGCAGTCTGTTAATAAATGAAGGTTAGGTTAATGATATGGGCGATAAAAAGAAAATTTATACGGTTGCAACCGCACATCTTGATACCGTTTGGAATTGGGATTTTGAAACCACCGTTTCAAAATATATTTATAACACCTTGGTTGATAATTTTAAGCTTTTTGAAAAATATCCAACATATAAATTTAATTTCGAGGGCTCCTACCGTTATGAGCTTATGGAGGAATATTATCCCGAGCTTTTTGAAAAAATGAAGGAATACATAAAAGAGGGCAAATGGAATGTCTGTGGCTCTGCGTTTGAAAACGGAGACACTAATATCCCTTCTCCTGAGGCTCTTTTCAGAAATATTCTTTTCGGAAATTCCTATTTTGATGAAAGGTTCGGAAAAAGAAGTGTTGATATTTATCTGCCCGATTGCTTCGGCTTCGGTTGGGCGCTTCCGTCAATTGCCCATCATTCAAATTTAAAGGGCTTCACAACTCAAAAGCTTTCCTGGGGCAGTGCTTACGGAACTCCGTTTGATATCGGCAAATGGTACGGTGTTGACGGTGAATATATCTATGCAAGCACCAATCCACACGATTATTATTTTACCTTAACTAAATTGCGTGATTGGGATTTCGTTCAGGATAAGCTTAAAGAAAATGAAAAATACGATTTAGATTGGACTTATATTTTTCACGGTATAGGCGACAGAGGCGGCGCACCAACAGAAAAATCGGTTAAGTTTGTTGAAAACGAGGCATCAAAAAATAACGAAAGCAATATAGAGGTTTATGTTGCCGCTGCTGACGAAATCTACCATGATATTGATAATAAGCTAACCGAGGAGCAGCGCAAAAAGCTTCCCGAATGGAAAACAGAGCTTGTTATGCAAAACCACGGCGTCGGTGGCTATACCTCCCGTGCAATCGGTAAAAGGTGGAACAGGCGTTGCGAGGAGCTTGCCGATATAACGGAAAGAAATTCCGTTGCCGCTGATTATCTCGGAGCATATTCATATAATCAAAAGGCACTCAATCGCTCTTGGAAACGCTTTATTGCCCATCAGTTTCACGATGACCTTCCGGGCACCTCTGTTGAAAGAGCATATCAAAGAAGCTGGAATGATTATGCGGTTTCCGCTAATCAGCTCGCAGGCGAGCTTGAAGCGTCTGTAACCGCCGTTGCTTCGCTGATGAAAACTGATTTCTGTCAGGGTATTCCCGTTATTGCTTCAAACCCGATTGAAGCAAGCAGACGCTCTGCCGTTAAAATGCGTCTTAAAAATATTTCAAAGCCTTATGTTCGTGTTTTTGACGAAAACGGAAAAGAGGTTAAAAGTCAGGTAAACTCTAATGAAAACGGCGTTTGCGAGGTTGTTTTTATTGCGGAGGTCGGCAGTCTCGGATACAGAGCCTATGATGTTCGTCCGTCAGATGAGCCTTGCAGACTCGAAAGCCGTATTTCAATTAATTCCGAAAATGTTATTGAAAATCAAAAGTATATCGTAACTCTTAATAAAAACGGAAATATTTCATCAATTATAGATAAAACGCTTGATGAAAAGGAGCTTTTGAGAGAGCCTATCGCACTCGGCTTGTTCAAGTACAGCGGCTCAAAGCCGTGGCCTGCCTGGGAAATGAACTTTAAGGAAGCTGATAAGGAGGCAGACCGCATACCGTCGCTTGTTAAAATCAGCATTGAGGAAAACGGTCCTGCGCGTGTTGCCTATAAGGTTGTGCAAAAGGATAAAAACAGGTCTGTTTTCACAAATTATATCGCTTTAACAGATGGCGGAGAATGTGTTGAGGTTTATTCGGAAATCGAATGGCATGCGCTTCGCACAATGGCTAAAAATAAATTCGCCTTTACCTGCAAAAACGAAAAGGCAACCTTTGATTTGGGGCTCGGTGCTATCCAAAGAGGCAATATGAATGAAAAGCTTTTCGAGGTACCCGCTCAAAAATGGGTTGATTTAACCGATGAAAGCTCACAGTTCGGCGTTTCCGTTATCAGTGAGTGTAAATACGGCTGGGATAAGTATAATGACAACACATTAAGAATGACCGTTCTTCACACTCCGAAAAAGAATTACAGAATGGATTCAATGCAGTCGCTTATGGATATCGGATTAAACAGATATTCGTTTGCCGTTTTCAGTCATAAGGGCGGTGATTTGGCAGAAACACAGCTTGAAGCAAGAGCATTTGTTCAGCCTATGACGGCTTATGCGGTTGAAAAGCATTCGGGTGCACTCAAATCGCATTACAGCTTCGGCTCTGCTTCAACTAATGATGTTATTATCAGAGCAATCAAAAAGGCCGAAAGCAGTAATGAAATTATCGTTCGTCTAAATGAGGGAGCTAATAAGAGCATAAACGGATTCACTCTTGAGCTTGGTGAGGGAATTGAATCGGCAAGAGAGCTTTATGCAAGCGAGGAGTACAAGGGCGAAGCGGTTGTTGAAAACGGAAGGCTCGTTTGCGATTTCAAGCCTTATGAAATCAAAACCTTTGCATTAACGCTTAAAGAAAGCACGGTTAAGGGCAAAAAGCCGGTTTGCACTCCTGCAAAGCTTACCCTTGATAAAAATATCATAACTGCGCAGGGAACGATTAAGTCTGATTTTGATATGAATATTCCGCGTGAGCTTGCTCCGAAAAGGCTTACCGTTAATTCTATTGATTTTGAAATATCTCAAACAGATAATAACTGTGCCGTTATGTGCGGGCAGAAAATTGATATTTCAAAGAGCACCGATAAGCTTTGCCTGCTTTGTGCGTCTGTTGCAAATGATAAAGAGGTTGAGTTTGAGGTTGACGGCGAACGCATTTCAAGGGAAATTCTTTCCTCGTCAAGACGCTTCGCCGCATGGGATCTTGTTGATTTGGGCGATGTTGCTTATGTTAAGCAGGGCAAAATAGGCTTTGAGGCAACGCATTGCCATATCGTCGGAAAAGACAGTATCGCAAAAATCCTTTATTTCTATGTTGTTGAAATAGATGTTAAGGGCAAAAAAGAAGTAATTCTTCCGGCAGACAGTGAGGTTGTTGTTCTTGCAGCCACGGAATACAGCGGTGCAACGGGTGAAGCAATCACTTCCGTTTTTGATGAGGTTGATAAATCAAGAGAGCAAACTTTCTATTTCAATTTCTCCGAAATGGTGTATTACGCCTTGTGCAGTATAGGCAAGCTCGGAAGAAAACTGTTTTTCAGGGATTAATAAAAAGAGGTAAAAGTGATGAAAAATCATTTTGAAAGGAATTGGACAACAGATAATAACGGCTTTGAATTAAACAGTGATGAGGTAAATAGGCTTATAAGCGTTGTGCCGAGCCCGTCTCAGGTTGAGCTGTCGAAAAAACCGTTTTACCTTTTTATGCATTTCGGTATGAACACCGCAACCGCAAGGGAATGGGGTGCGGGAACGGAAACGGCACAGGATTTTACAATAAAGAAAATTAAGCCTCAGCAGTGGGTTAAATGTGCAAGGTCGGCAGGCGCAACGGGAATAATATTAACCTGTAAGCATCACGACGGCTTTTGCCTTTGGAACACTGCATACACCGATTTCAGTATAAAATCCACCTCCTTTGAGGGCGATATAGTTAAAATGGTTTCAGACGCCTGCAAAAGCGAGGGGCTCAATTTCGGCGTTTATCTTTCCCCTTGGGATATGCACGAAAAAACCTACGGAACACCGGCATATAACGATTATTTCTGCAATCAGCTCACAGAGCTTTTAACAAACTACGGCGAAATAACTGAGGTTTGGTTTGACGGTGCAAAGGGTGCCAATGCGCGTGCCTTTGAGTATGATTGGAGCAGATATTATTCGCTTATAAGAACGCTTCAACCAAAGGCTAATATTGCCGTTTGCGGCCCCGATATAAGATGGGTTGGAAATGAGGGCGGAAAAACAAGAAAATCCGAATTTTCCGTTGTGCCGTCTTATCTCAGGCTTTCCGAAACGGTAAGCAAAAACAGTCAGCATAATGAAAATGATGCAAAAAATCTTAAAAGGCTAACCTCCTCGGATGAGGATTTGGGAAGCAGATCGCTCCTTAAAGAATGCCCCGATTTGTGCTGGTATCCCGCCGAGGTTGATGTTTCAATAAGAAAGGGCTGGTTTTATTCCAAAAATGAGAATAAAACTGTTAAAGGCGTAAATAAGCTTTTTAAGATTTATCTTAATTCCGTTGGCAACAACTGCACCTTGCTTTTAAATGTTCCGCCAACCGATAAGGGCGTTATTCACAGAAAGGATGCCCGTGTTCTTAAATCCCTCGGCAGTAAAATAGATGAAATGTATGCTTATCCTATCATCGTTGAAAGGCTCGGAAGGCTTCAAGAGGATGACGGATATATTGATTTTGAATTTGATTCCGTTAAAAAGCTTAAATATGTTATCATCAGCGAGGATATCCGCTTTTCTCAAAGGGTTGAAGCGTTTGATATTTATATTAAAAAGCCAAACGGGAAATATAATAAGGTCTATTCATCAACTGTTATAGGCTCAAAGAAAATTGCAAAAATCAAAAATAAAAAGTGCATCGGCGCAAGATTTGTAATCAGGCAAAGCCGAAGCACTCCCGTAATTTCCGAAATAGGTTTTTATGAATAAGTAATAAAAGAGCGTGCCTGCTTTAAACATTAAAGTCTGTTTAAAGCATTAAGCACGCTCTTTTTATCTGCGCTCCAAAGCGGAGCTATCAGGTCTTTTTTAGGTCCGTCTCCCGTCAGCCTGTGAATAACAACATTTTTGGGAATTATTCTAATGCAGTCCTTGATAATGCTTAAATATTCCTCCATCGAAAGCGCTTCAAATTTTCCGCTCAAATAATCGTTTGCAAGGTCGGTACCTTTTAATATGTGAAGCAGCTGAAGCTTAATTCCGTCTGCACCGCTTTTGCAGACATATTCAACGCTTTTAAGCATATCCTCTCTGCTTTCGTTCGGCAGTCCGATTATAAGATGAACAACGGTGTTTATTCCGGCATTTTTAAGTGCCCTTATTGCGGCGTCATAAACACTTAAAGGGTAGCCCCTTCGAATGTATTCAGCCGTTTTTTCGTGAATCGTTTGAAGACCGAGTTCAACAAAAACGGGCTTGATTTTGTTAATTTCGGAAAGAAGCGTCAAAACCTCTTCACCGAGGCAGTCGGGTCTTGTGGCTATTGATATTCCAACAATATCCGGGTGGTTGATTGCTTCGTAATATTTTTTTGCAAGAACATCAACGGGTGCATAGGTGTTTGTAAAGGCTTGAAAATAAGCAATGTATTTTCCGCTTTTTATCTTTTTGGCAACTCGCAGCTTGCCGCTTTCAATCTGCTCCGTAACGGATAAAAGGCTGCTTTCGGCAAAATCTCCGCTTCCGCCCCTTGAGCAAAAAATACAGCCCCTTGTGCCGAGCGTTCCGTCTCTGTTAGGGCAGGTAAAACCGGCGTTTATGCTTATCTTGTAAACCTTAAACCCAAAGGTGTTTTTAAGATATTGATTAAAGCTGTAATATTCCATCTGATATTTCAAAAAATTCCTTTGTGTTAATTCCGTTTGAGCAAACGAAGGAACGCACCTTCGAGCAGTCTATCTCTTCTTTTTTCAGCGTAGAGCATATTCCGCCCGCCTCCCGCAGTATAACAACCGCTGCCGCAAAATCCCACGGCCGCAGTATAAGCTCATAATATAAATCAGCCTTGCCGGAGGCAACATAGCATATATCAAGAGCCGCAGAGCCGCTTCGCCTAACCTCAACCGCTTTATAGAAAATCTCCTCTGTAAGCTTAAAGGTTTGCTTTGCAAGCTCGTGCTCGTAGGGAGAGGTTCCAAACAAAACAAGGCTGTTTTCAAGTGTGCAGTCGGAAACGCTTATTCTTTTTGAATTAAGATATGCGCCCTTGCCCCTTTCGGCATAAAAAATATTGTTTAAATCAGGGTCAAGCACAACTCCCATTATCAGCTCTCTGTCCTTTGCAAGGCCAACTGAAATTGCACTGTGCTGATAACCTTTAATGAAGTTCGTTGTTCCGTCAATCGGGTCAATTATAAAGCAGTATCCGTCGGAAAGCTCCTTTTCGCCGTCGCCCTCTTCGCCTAAAAAAGAACAATCGGGAATAATTTTGCTAAGCTCCTCAAAAAGAAAATCCTGTATCATTTTATCGTATTTTGTAACAAGATTAACATTAGAGCCCTTGCTTTCAATTCCAAGGTCATCTCCTGCGCTTTTATAAATTTCTCCTGCCTTCAAAACAACCTCAATTATTTTGTTAAGCATAGCATCACCGCCTTTTAAGTATAAATATATTTTATCATAATTAAAAATAATATCAATATAATTTATTATGATTATAACTATTATTATTGCAAGGCTTGTTGAAAAAGTATTGCGGCTTTTCGGCAGAGGAGCAACAACATTTCCCGGGAAAATCGCACTTGCCCTAAATAAAAACATATTAAAGCAGCTTTCCGAAAATGTAAAAATCATCATAATAACAGGCACAAACGGAAAAACAACAACTGCACGAATAGTTGAGGAGGGACTGAAAACCGCAGGTAAATCGTATTTTTTAAACCGTTCGGGAGCAAATCTCATAACGGGAATAACAACCTCGTTTTTGATGAATTGCAAAATAAACGGAAAATGCAAATACGAATATGCCGTTGTTGAATGTGATGAAAACGCCCTAAGAAAGGTCAGTCTTTATCTTGATGCCGATATTCTTGCAGTAACAAATATTTTCAGAGATCAGCTGGATAGGTACGGCGAGGTTTCTCACACCCTTGAAGCCATTAAAGCAGGCGCTCAAAATATGAAAAATGCCGTTCTTGTTTTAAATGCAGATGATCCGCTTTCGTTCAGTCTTTCCTCTCTAAATAAAAAATATTATACATTTGGTATAAATCTTTCGCTTTCTCTCGGAGGCAGAAGCGACAGTGATTATTGCATTTTCTGTAAATCACCATATAAATATAAAAGCAGAATATACAGTCAGCTCGGAGATTTTTATTGCACGGGCTGCGGATACAAGCGTGAAAGCCCTAACCTTTCGGTTGAGGAAATTATCGAGCTGAAATCCGATTATTCAAAGGTTTTTGCCAATCTCAACGGTAAAAATGCAATCCTGAAAATAAACCTCGGCGGAGCTTATAATATTTATAATGCCCTGTGCGCATCTGCGGTGCTTTCTGTTGCAGGCTTAACCAAGGATGAAATCGAAACGGCGGTTTCCTCCTTCTCGGGCGCCTTTGGAAGAATGGAGCAGTTTGGAGATGTAAGAATACTCCTTGTAAAAAATCCAACGGGCTTAACGCAGGCGGTTGATTATATCTATCAGCTTGATTTTGATAATGTTGTTTTTGTGCTTAACGATAACGAGGCAGACGGTTGCGATGTTTCGTGGATATGGGATGCCGATATAAAAATCAATCCTAATGTTAAGCATATTTACACCTTCGGAATCCGTTCGGGTGATATGGCTCTGCGGCTAAAATATGCAGGGCTTAATCCCGAAATAATAAAAAGCCACAGTCAGTTTCACAATATATGCAAAAGCGGAAAAACCGCCGTTGTGCCAACATATACCGCTATGATGAAATTAAGGCCGTATTTTGCAAAGCTATATAAAAAGGAGAGGTTTTGGAAGTGAAAATCAACATAGCGCATCTTTATCCCGATTTGCTTAATCTTTACGGCGATTCGGGAAATGTTATCTGCCTTTGCGAGCGTCTGCGCCTGCGTGGAATAGAAGCCAAGGTAACTCCTCTTTATTCAAAAAAGGATTTTATTCTTGACGGCTACGATATAATTTTTATCGGAGGCGGTCAGGATTTTGAGCAGTCGCTTGTGTTAAAGGATTTAAACGGTGTAAAAATAAAATCGCTTGATAAAGCCGTTCAGTCGGGTGCGGTTGTGCTTGCCGTGTGCGGCGGCTTTCAGCTTCTCGGAAAATACTATCAGCCTCATAACGCACCTCAAATGAATTTTACGGGTGTTCTTGACTTTTACACCGTAGGCAAGGAAAAAAGACTAATCGGAAATTATGAGTTCAAAACAAAGGAAAAAATGAGAATTATCGGATTTGAAAACCATTCCGGTAGAACATATCTCGGAAAGGGAGTTGAGCCTCTCGGCAAAATAATAAAGGGCTTCGGAAATAACGCCGAGGATAAAACGGAGGGTGCAAGGTATAAAAACACCTTTTGTACTTATTGCCACGGTCCTATATTGCCTAAAAATCCCGATTTTGCCGACCTTTTGATAAAAAAAGCAGTCGAAAGAAGATACGGCTCCTGTGAGTTAAAGCCGCTTGATTGCTCTGCCGAAATTCTCGCACGAAAGCAGATAAGAGATTTATATATATAATTTTTTAATGAAAATAGAAAATTTTTCTTGATTTCACGCTTATTATGTGATAGTATATTTCAGCACATTAATTATATTTTCAGTGCAAACCACACATTGCGCCTTAATCCCAAGGTTATAAAAAAGGGGATTATGCCATAGGGTGCGGTGGAGGTAAAACCTTAAAGGAGGAAAAATCAAATGGCAAATGTAGTTTCAATGAAGCAGCTTCTCGAAGCAGGTGTTCATTTCGGACATCAAACAAGAAGATGGAATCCCAAAATGGCTGAGTACATCTTCACGGAGCGTAACGGCATCTATATCATCGACCTTCAAAAAACAGTTAAGAAGCTCGACGAAGCATATATGTTCGTTCGCGACCTCGCAGCAGAGGGAGGCTCAATCATCTTTGTAGGAACAAAGAAGCAGGCTCAGGAATCTGTAAAGGAAGAGGCAGAGCGTTGCGCAATGCCTTATGTAAATGCCCGTTGGCTCGGCGGTATGCTTACTAACTTTAAAACCATCCGCGGCAGAGTAGGCCGTCTTGCACAGCTCAAGAAGATGCGTGAGGACGGAACCTTCGATCTTCTTCCAAAGAAGGAGGTTGCAGGTCTTGAGCTTGAAATCGAAAAGCTTGAAAAGTATCTCGGCGGTATCACCGAAATGAAAAAGGTTCCGGATGCAATGTTCATCGTTGATCCCCGCAAGGAAAGAATTGCAGTATCAGAGGCAATGAAGCTCGGTCTTCCGATCGTTGCTATTGTTGACACAAACTGTGATCCTGATGAAATTGATTATGTTATCCCGGGAAATGACGACGCTATCCGTGCCGTAAAGCTTATCGCAGGCGCAATCGCTTCTGCAGTTATCGAGGGCAGAGACGGTCAGGATACTGCTGCTGAGGAAGCAGAAGAAGCTCCCGCAGAAGCAACAGAGGAATAATTATAAATTAAACTTAATATCAGTTTGGAGGAATAAATATGTCATTCACAGCTCAGGATGTTAAAGCGCTTCGTGAAAAAACGGGCGTTGGTATGATGGAGTGCAAAAAGGCTCTTACCGAAGCAGACGGAGATATGGACAAGGCTGTTGATTATCTTCGTGAAAGAGGACTTGCCGCTGCACAGAAAAAGGCTTCAAGAATTGCCGCAGAGGGCGTTGTTCTTTCTTATGCAGATGCAGACGCTAAAAAGGGTGTTGTTATTGAGGTTAATTCGGAAACAGATTTCGTTGCTAAAAACGAAAAGTTTGTTGCTTTCGTAACAGATTGTGCAAAAACAATTATCGCAACAGGCGTTAAAACCGTTGAAGAGCTCACAGCAGCAGAATATATGGGAACAGGCAGAACTGTTGCCGAAACCCTTAACGACCTTATCCTTTCAATCGGCGAGAATATGAAAATTCGCCGCTTTGAGGTTATGGACGGCGTTGTTTCAACCTATGTTCACGCAGGCGGTTCAGTTGGCGTTATGGTTGGCTTCGATGTTGCAGACGATTCAAAGGCTGCAACCGCAGAGTTTGCAGATATGGGCAAAAATGTTGCAATGCAGGTTGCCGCAATGAGCCCTGCTTATCTTGATGAAGCGTCTGTTCCGGCAGAGGTTGTTGAGCACGAGCAGAGCATCCTTGCTTCTCAAATGAAGGAAGATCCGAAAATGGCTTCAAAGCCCGATGCAGTTCTTGCTAAGATTGCCGCAGGTAAAATGGGCAAGTATTATAAAGAAAATTGCCTTGTTGATCAGGAATTTGTTCGTTCCGATCTCTTCCAGGGCTCAGTTAAGGGCTATGTTGATTCGGTTGCAAAGGCACTCGGAACAGAAATTAAAATTTCTGCTTTCATCCGTATGACAAGAGGCGAAGGCCTTGAAAAGCGCCAAGAAAACTTCGCAGAGGAAATCGCAAAGCAAATCAACGGCTAATCTAATAACAATCAAGAGCAGGTCATTGGCCTGCTCTTTTTTTTGCATTTATTTAACTAATAAGTAGAGAAACCATGACAAAACCGAGGAAGTTATAGAAAAGTACATACAAATCAGCTTGAAGAAGATTTACAAATAACCAAACATCACTCAAAGAGTGTGTAGCCCCGTTCATGGGCAACAAGAATAAGTAAGCAAAAGAAAAACAGCCCCACGAGAGGGGCTGCTTGAAACAGTAATGCGATGCCAAACTTCAGTGCCGACTTTCAGTCGGCAAGCTGGTAGTCGGCCAGTATAGGGCTTGTGCAAACCACCGGTTCAACCGGTGGTTATGATTTTGCTACTCATAGAAAGTGTTAGATTTTATAAGCCTTTAATATGTGCTTTCAATAAAAGCTTTCTTTAAAATTTGATGATTTAGTTTATTTTGCTCCGCGAAGCAATATGTTTAACATCTCATCATATTGTTCTGACGATACCATAAATATTTCACTAAATCCGTTGCTATTTGTGTAAAGAAATTTAGTGTTTTCGGCTTTATATTCATATACCTTTTCATATTGATTATAGTCTTCAGTCCTATCTATATAGGATTTATCAATGCTTCTAATAATATCTTCGATGTTGTCAGGCGTTGTCGCAGTTAATCCGCCATAAAGCTCAAACGTATTTTCCTTATATTCAGTGTTTGATAAAACAGCTAACATACCAACAATTTCACAATCACGAAGCTTACAAGCAGAGTTTGTTTTGTTTTGGAAATAAACATAAATTCCATTTCCATCATTACCAACATAAGGAATTATAAATCCTGTTTCTTTTGGCTGAACCATTTCGTCGTATGATATTTCATCATATTCACAGTCGAAGTGTTCGCCGATAATTTGATTATCGACAACGTTATATAATGTAAGCGCATAAATAAGGAAATTCTTGTCTTTGAATACTTCAATCTTATCACCTAATGCAAAAATATTTCCCATATATTTGAATTCATATCCTTTAACCGCTCTTGTTTCAGAACCGAAGATATAGTTAGGATCACCTATATTATATTGGTCTTTTTCGGTTGTTGTTTCAGCATGTGATACAGAAATTAGTTTTGAATGAATGTAAAACATTATAGGTTCCTCGGTAGTGTGTCCAATTGCTGTTGTGTGTGCTACTACTATATCGCCTTCTTCACAGTCAACATGTTCTTCAAATTGAAAAAAGAAATCATTAGCAGCACCAAGAGTAGAGTAGTTAGTTTCAGCGTTTGTGATAACTGATGTTACCACAAATGTAACATCCTTATCAATGTTACTAATATCTGTTGCATTAGCAATAACCGATTTACGAAAATCTTCGTAATTCATTGCAGAGCTTTCATTGCTTGATTCGCTTTCGTTTGCACATGCACTTACAGAGAATGCAAGTGCTGCAACAAGTAGCAGAGCGGTTAGTTTCTTTAATGTTTTTTTCATGCTTTATCTCCTTTTTTCATTTTCATCCATTATAACACTAATTTATAATTATATCAATAATCTGTTTTTGTGAAGTTTATATTGATGATTTAGATTGTCAATATAGTTTTAGTGATTGACCATTTTCTAAATGTCAAATTGGCAAAACAAATTTTATAACATATTAAGAAAACTTCACAAAGCAAATAACGGCTAATCAAATAACAATCAAGAGCAGGTCATCGGCCTGCTCTTTTTTTACAGAAATATATCTTGAACAATCAAGAGCTGCTCCTTAATATGTATGATTGTAATATTGAAAAATACAAATAATATATCGAGATGTCGTTTAACCACAGAGAAGGCTTTGCTCCTTTTGTGTTTCACTTAATTTAGTTTTTTTAATTTCAATATCTATTTACAAATTCGTTATTATTTGATATAATCAATATAGATTATTATAATTTTTTACATATATTTCAGGAGGTTGTTATGAAAAAAAGATTACTCTCATTTGCTCTTGCGTTTGCGCTTGTCGTTGCAACGCTTTTGAGCTTTCAAACAACTGCTTTGTATGCTGCAACCCCGTCAAGCGGCACCTGCGGTTTATCTGCAACTTATACCTTTGATTCCGCAACCCACACATTAACGATAACAGGCAACGGCTCAACAAAGGATTACGGCGTAACAGGGTTTAACCGTGTTCCATGGTATGATGACAGGGGAACGATAACCACCGTTATAATTAACGGAAATATAACCGGAATAGGCGCAAGAGCATTTTATCAAATGACTGCTCTTGAAGCTGTTGAAATAAACAGTCCTCTTGCCACCATAGGCGAATATGCCTTTTCCGAAAGCCCTGCCTTAAAAACAATAACCCTGCCGAGCACGGTAACCACAATCGGCACCGCCGCCTTTAAGGATTGCACAGGGCTGACAACGGTTAATTTTACCGAAGGACTAACAACTATTGAATCGGCAGCATTCAAGGGCTGCACATCTCTTCAAGGTGTAGCATTTCCAAACAGCTTAACAACCATTGGCGGTAAAGTTGCCGAATTAGGTGCTTTTCAGGACTGCACAAGCCTTGCAACGGTAACCTATGGAACAGGCTTAACCTCAACGGGAAAATACACCTTCTATAATTGCGGCGTAACAACTATTAATTTCAGCGAAACAATCACAACCGTTGACGATTATTGCTTCTATGGATGCAAGTTAAAAACTCTTGTTTTACCGGAGCAGATAACCTCTATCAATATAAGGTCCTTTGCAAATAATTTCAGCCTAACGGAAGCAACAATTTCAAACAGCGAATGTGCTTTCAACGGAATAATAGGCGAGGATCCGTTCAACGGAAGTCAGCAGAGCCTTATTATAAAAGGCCATTCACACTCAACGGCTCAAACATACGCAGAGGAAAAGGGATATACCTTTCAAACCATTGACCCCTGTGCACACGAAAACACAACGGAGAATGTAACTAAGGAAGCAACCTGCACTGAGGCGGGAGAAAAGCAAATTGTTTGCTCGGATTGCGGAGAAATTGTTAAAACAGTTGCAATTGACGCTCTCGGCCACGATTTCCAAACTGTTGAAACCCTAACCAATTCCGAGAACGGACACACTTATGAGTATCAAGCGTGTTCACGCTGCGGTGCTGAAAACACAAATATAACCCATGATAGCTGGGTTGAGGGATATTATACGCAAACAACAACTGCCACCTGCGAAAGGGGAGGAACAACAAAAAAGACCTGCAATATTTGTGAAAAAACATCAACTCAAATCACAACAAAGCTCGGTCATAATGTTGAAGAATACACAAGCGAAACTCCTGCAACCTGCACAACCGACGGAAGCAAAACAGGCACCTGCACAAGATGCTCACAGGTGGTAACCGTAACAATTCCCGCAACAGGACATACCGAAGAGATTATATCCGAAAGAACTGAAAACGGACATACCTACACAACATATCATTGCACCGCTTGCGACGAAACAAGAGACAGCCTCACCCATAATGAATGGATTGAGGGATTTTATACCGTTTCTCCTGTTTCAACGCCAACATGCACATCAAACGGCTCTGAGGAGTGGACCTGCACTATTTGCGGAGAGATTAAAACAGTAACTCTCAACAGAACAGGTCATTCATACGATGAGGGCGTTGTAACAAAGGAACCAACCTGCACAGAAAACGGAACTAAAACCTTTACCTGTGCAAATTGCGGCAATTCATACAACGAACCAATAAGCTCCCTCGGCCATAGCTACGGTGAAGAGGTTTTTGAAAAGGAGCCAACGTGCACTGAAATGGGAACGGTTTCAAAAACCTGCTCAAGATGCGGAACAAAATCTTCGTCCTCTGTTCCTGCTTTGGGACATACGGTTACGGGTGCAGAGGATTATACCGTTGTTGCCGAGGCAACCTGCACCGAAACGGGACTCGAAGCAGGCACCTGCACAAGATGCGGCACGGCTGACTGTCAGGTAACTATTGCGGCACTCGGTCATAACTACGATACTGAAAATGCAACCGTTATAACTGCCCCAACCTGCACTCAAAAGGGAACGGCGTTTGCAACATGCACACGCTGCGGCGAAGCAAGCGAGATAACGCTTAACGCAACCGGGCACAATTATCGCTATTCGTCTATGGCAACAACAACTCTTGGCACAACTCTTTATTACACCTGTACTGCTTGTTCAAATCAAACCTCAATGCTTCAAACGGCGGTTAAAACAAGCTTTGTGCTTTATTGGAATGCGAAAACCGCAGATGTTGCAACAGGCTATCTTTATGATGTTAATTATGACGGCTATATAACCATACGTGATTATTCAATCATTATGGGCCATTAATAACAAAAAAAGACGGTAAATTTTTACCGTCTTTTTTTGTTAATTCTATTTACTTTGCTTATAAAATATATTAAAATATAAAAAATAAAGTAAATATCCGTTATCGGAGTAAAGCAGAGGTATAATTATGGATGTAGCTTATAAAAGAGTTTTACTGAAGCTTTCCGGCGAGGTGCTCGCAGGAAGCAAGGGAACGGGAATAGACGGCGAAACGGTTGTCAGTATCTGCAAATCCGTAAAAAAGGTTGCAGACCTCGGAGTTGAGGTTGCCATTGTTGTCGGCGGCGGAAACTTTTGGCGAGGAAGAACAAGCGAGGGAATGGACAGAGCACGCGCAGACCATATAGGAATGCTTGCAACGGCAATGAACTCTCTTGCTCTTTGCGACGCACTTGAACAGCTCGGAGCAGATGTAAGAGTGCAAACTGCAATCGAAATGAGGCAGATTGCCGAGCCGTATATCAGAAACAGAGCAACACGCCATCTTGAAAAAGGCAGAATTGTTATTTTCGGATGCGGAACGGGCTCACCGTTTTTCTCAACAGATACAGCCGCCGCTTTAAGAAGCGTTGAAATAAATGCAGACGCACTTTTAAAGGCAACTAATGTTGACGGCGTTTACGACAAGGACCCAAACAAGTATGATGATGCTGTTAAGTTTGATAAGGTAACCTTCAAAGAGGTTATTAACAGAGACCTTAAGGTTATGGATTCAACGGCATTTTCACTTTGCAAGGATAACGATATGTCTATAATCGTTTTCAATCTTGATGATCCCGATAATATCGTTAGAGCTGTTAGAGGCGAAAATATCGGAACAACAGTTCAAAATTAATTAAAGAGAGGTAAAAATTATGGAAGCAGTATTCAGCAAAACAAAGGAAAAAATGGAAAAATGCCTTAACAGTCTTGAAAGAGATTACAAGGCAATTCGTGCAGGAAGAGCAAATCCCGCTATATTAGACAGAGTAACCGTTGATTATTACGGCACTCCAACTCCGATAAATCAGATGGCGGCTATCAGCGTTCCCGAGCCGAGAATGCTTATGATTCAGCCGTGGGACGCTTCAACCCTTAAAGAAATCGAAAAAGCCATAAACACCGCTGAAATAGGAATTAATCCCAGCAACGACGGAAAGGCTATCCGCCTTGTTTTTCCGCCTCTTACCGAGGAACGCAGAAAAGAGCTTGTTAAGGATATAGCAAAGCGCTCCGAGGAAGCAAAGGTTGCAATAAGAAATGTTCGCCGCGACGCTATGGACGATATAAAAAAGCTTAAAAAGAACAACGAGATAACGGAGGACGACCAAAAAACAGGCGAAAAGAAGCTTCAGGATATAACCGACAGCTATGTAAAAGAAGCAGAGGAAATGGAAAAGAAAAAGGAGCAGGAAATCCTTTCTATCTAATTGTTTATTATCAGAAAAGGCGGAGCAGCAACTCCGCCGTTCTGTCATTTTTAAAGGAGAAAAGCAATGGCGGTTTTCGGAAAGAAAGAAGCCCCGTCTGCTGAATTTTCTGTTTTGCCAAGCCATATCGGAATTATTATGGACGGCAATGGAAGATGGGCTAAAAAAAGAGGACTTCCACGCAAGGCAGGTCATAAAGCAGGCGCAGAGGTGTTTAAAAAAATTTCAAAGGAATGTAACAGACTCGGAATAAAAGAGGCAACCTTTTATGCATTTTCAACGGAAAATTGGAAACGCCCCCAGGATGAGATAAACGCAATTATGAAGCTGTTTTACGATTATCTTGTTGAGGCGAAAAATGATTTGCAGGCAAGCGGGAATATCCGAGTTAGATTTATAGGCGAAAGAGATGGACTTCATCCTGAATTGCTCAAGCTTATGGACGACGCTGAAAGGGAAACCGCCGAAAGAGACGGAACACTCGTTAATCTTGCGGTTAATTACGGTGGCAGGCAGGAAATTGTTTCTGCTGTTAATAAGCTTATTTCGCAGGGCAAAGCGCAAATAACTGAGGATGATATTTCAAATTCGATTTTCACCTCGCCCGACTGCGATTTGATTATCCGCCCGAGCGGAGAGGAAAGACTTTCAAACTTTCTTTTGTGGCAGGCGGCATACAGTGAGTTTTGGTACAGTGATGTGCTTTGGCCTGATTTTAAAGAGTCAGACCTTCATCTTGCTCTTGCGGAATTTGAAAAAAGAAACCGTAGATTCGGCGGATAGATTTTATTATTGAAAGGCTCGGTGATTTTATGAAGCAAAGAGTTATAACGGCGTTTGCTCTGCTTTTGGTTTTGGCACTTGTTGTTTGGCAAATAAATACTCCTCTTTTCGTTATTGTTATTGCATTTTTTTCGGCGGTAGCCTCAAACGAGATTATGAAGTGCGCCAAGGTTAAAAACACATTTATTATTGCTCTGTCAACCGTTTTTTCTGCACTTGTTCCTTTCTTTGCAGGCGAAAGAGTGCTTGAACCTCTCGTTTCTGCACAGGTGTGGGGCACAATTATTAATGCTGTTCCCAAAACGGTTTACATAATTGCGTTAATTATTATTTCATTTCTTGCAATGCTTAAGGATTATGCAAACACGAAATTTGAAGATGTTGCAATCTCTGTTTTCACAAGCGTGATAGTATCCTTCGGCTTTTCAATCTTCGTAAGATTGCGTGATATGTTTGCAAATGAGCAGTTCGGAATATATCTCATTTTCTTTGCGCTGATATGTGCGCTCGGAACAGATGTTGGAGCCCAGCTCGGCGGAATGGCTTTCGGAAAGCACAAAATGAGTCCTAATATCAGCCCTAAAAAAACAATAGAGGGTGCCGCCTGCGGAATAGTAACCTCGCTTGTGTTAAACGCAATTGCGTTCACTCTTTATAATTGCTTCGGCTCTGTAAGAATAGATGCCGCAGGAGCAACAATTCTTCTTGCTTGCTGCGTTCCGTTTTCATTCCTCGGTATGATGGGCGATTTAACCGCTTCTGTTTTGAAAAGGAATTTTGATGTTAAGGATTTCGGAAAAATTTTTCCGGGCCACGGCGGAGTTATGGACAGATTTGATTCAACCCTGTTCACTCTTCCGCTAACCTATGCAATGGCGCTTATTGCTTTTGCACGATAAAAGACTGCATTTTTCAGTCGGAAAGGCTGTTTTGATATGAAAAATATTTCAATTTTGGGCTCAACAGGCTCAATAGGCACACAGTCGCTTGATGTTTGCCGAATGCACGGCTATTGTGTTAAGTGCTTAACCGCTAATTCAAGCGTTGAAAAAATTGAGGAGCAAATTAGAGAATTTAAGCCCGAGCTCGTCTGCCTTATGAATGAAAATGCCGCAAAGGATTTAAGGGCAAGGATAAAGGATACTCAAACAAGGGTAGTAAGCGGTATGCAGGGGCTTATCGAGTGTGCAACATATAACGGTGCGGATATTGTTCTCAATTCCGTTGTGGGCATGATAGGGCTTATGCCAACCCTTGAAGCAATCAAGGCAAAAAAAACCATCGCACTTGCAAATAAGGAAACTCTTGTTGCAGGCGGTCATCTTGTAACTAATCTTGCCAAGGAAAACGGCGTTTCAATCCTCCCTGTTGACAGTGAGCATTCCGCAATCTTTCAGGCAATGCAGGGTGCGCCGAATAAAAAGGCGGTTAAGAAAATTATATTAACTGCATCGGGCGGTCCGTTCTTCGGAAGGAAGCTTTCAGAGCTTGAAAATGTAACCGCAAAGGATGCACTTAAACATCCAAATTGGGATATGGGAGCAAAAATAACCATAGATTCTGCAACAATGATGAATAAAGGTCTTGAATTTATAGAGGCTAAATGGCTATTTGATATGCCTAATGAGGATATAGAAATTGTTGTTCATCGTGAATCGGTTGTTCATTCCGCAATCGTTTATCAGGATAATTCGGTTATAGCACAGCTCGGTGTTCCCGATATGCGCATACCGATTCAGTATGCGTTAACCTATCCGGAAAGAGAGCCGAGCCCAGTTGCTCCGCTTTCTCTTGCAGATTACGGAAGGCTAACCTTCTTTGAACCCGATTACGAAACCTTTAAATGTATAAATGTTTGCAAAAGCGCCATCGAAAAGGGTGGGCTTTATCCCGCCGCCGCAAACGGCGCAAATGAAGAAAGCGTAAAACTTTTCCTTGAAGGTAAAATTAAATTTACCGATATTGCATATCTTAATGAGGAGGCAATGCTTAAAGCACCGTGCAAAAAGGATTTCACCTTAAACGATGTTCTTGAAGCAGACCGCCTTGCAAGAGAATATGTTAGAAATAATTATCAATGAGGCGATTAAGTGAGTTTATCTTCAATTTGGAATACCGTTTATCCCATTCTTGTTGCAATTCTGTTTTTTGAATTTATCATCATTATCCACGAGGGCGGCCACTTTATCGCCGCTCGGCTTATGAAAATCAAGGTTAATGAGTTTTCTGTCGGAATGGGGCCGAAGATTTTTTCCTTTAAAAAAGGAGAAACGCAATATTCTCTTCGATGGATTCTTTTCGGCGGATATTGTTCTATGGAGGGCGAAGAGGAGGATTCGGAAAATGAGGGCTCCTTTTCCAAAAAAAGTGTTCCCGCCAGAATTTTTGTTGTTGTATCGGGTGCGCTTATGAATCTTATTCTCGGCTTGATAATTATATGCGGTCAAAATCTTGTGGGCACGGCAACCGTTGCCGAGTTTGCCGATAATGCTTCAAGTCAGTCAAGCGGGCTTCAAGTCGGCGACACAATTAAAAGTATTGACGGTATGCGGGTTTTTACCTCAACCGATATTCAAACGGGGCTCAGCCGCTCTGCCGATGACACTGTTGTAATGATTGTTGAAAGAAACGGAGAAAATAAGGAAATCAATGTAAAATTTGACACGGAGGAATACGAGGGTAAGCAGTTTATCAGTATGGATTTCTGGCTTTACGGAAAGGAAAAAACCGTCGGCAATGTTCTTAAAAACACCTGTCAGGTTTTCATTTCGTTTACTCGAATGGTTTTCCTGTCCGTTCACGATATATTGTTGGGAAGATACGGCTTGAGTGATTTAAGCGGACCGGTCGGTACCGTTTCCGTTGTTTCAACTGCGGTAAAAACAAATTGGAACTCAATGCTTCGCATAATGGCGCTTCTAACAATTAATGTAGGACTCTTTAATCTTTTTCCGGTACCTGCGCTTGACGGATGGCGCTTCTTCCTCCTGCTCGGCGAGGGTATATTCAAGAAAAAGCTTCCTTCGAAATGGGAATACGGCATTAATGCGGCAGGGCTTGCGCTTTTGCTTCTTTTAATGGTTGTTGTAACCTTTTCGGATATAACAAAGCTTTTGTAGGCAGATTGAAATTTTTTAAAAATTTAAGTGGTGATTAATATGATTAACCGAAAAAATACGAAAAAAGTTAAAATAGGAAATATTTCCATCGGCGCAGGAGAGCCAATTGCCGTTCAGTCTATGCTCAATGTTCCGGCAGGAGATATAAACGGTTCGGTAGAGCAGGCAAAGGAGCTTGCGGCGGCAGGATGCCAAATAATCCGCTTTGCAATTCCTAATGAGGACGCCCTTGCACTTATCGAGCCTATTAAAAAAGCGGTTGATGTTCCTCTTGTTGCAGATATTCATTTTGATTACAGGCTTGCGTTAGGAGCGGCGGAAAGAGGAATAGATAAAATCAGAATTAACCCGGGAAATATCGGCGACGAGTCAAGAGTTAAAGCCGTTGCGGATATTTGTAAGCAAAGGGAAATCCCGATAAGAATCGGAGTAAACAGCGGAAGTCTTGAAAAGGAAATACTTGCAAAATACGGCTTGCCGACACCTGAGGCAATGGTGGAATCCGCACTGTATCACGCTTCACTGCTTGAAAAATTCGATTTTGACGATATTGTTATTTCAATAAAGTCCTCTAATGTTCAAACGATGATTGAAGCTTATGAGCTTGCAAGTGAAAAATCCAATTATCCGCTTCATCTCGGAGTAACGGAAGCAGGCACGGAAAGAATGGGAATTATAAAATCCTCAATCGGAATCGGCTCGCTTTTGATGCACGGTATAGGCGACACTATAAGAGTCAGCCTTTCCGACGCACCTGTTAAAGAGGTTTTTGCGGCGTTTGATATACTCAAGGCGGCAGGGCTTAAAAAGGATTGCCCATATCTTATTTCCTGCCCAACCTGCGGCAGAACTAAAATTGATTTAATAGGCCTTGCAAATCAGGTTGAGGAACGCCTAAAAGATTGCAAAAAGCCTATAAAGGTTGCGGTTATGGGCTGCATAGTTAACGGACCCGGTGAAGCAAAGGAAGCAGATATAGGCATTGCCGGCGGAGACGGAAACGGTCTCATATTTAAAAAGGGCGAAATATTAAGAAAAGTGCCCGAAAACGAGCTTCTTGATGAATTGATGAAAGAGATAGATAAATTATAATGGATTTGTTTAAAGATTATTTTTCGGAATATGTAAGTGAATTTCAGCTTTCAAGTCTTTCGCAAGCGCAGATTGTGCGCTTCACGGTGCACCGTGCCGAACGGGAGCTTAGCATTGTTTTAAGCCTTGATGCTCTTGTTGATTATTCCGTTTTTAAAAGTGCACAGGATAGTATTAAGGAAAAAATGCACTTAAAAAAGGTTAGCATTAAGCCGCGATATTTAAGCAGCCTTTTTGAAACCTCTTATATTCCGAGCGTTATTGAATTTGTTAAGGTTAAAAATCCTTCTGCAAACGGATTTTTTGACGGTGCTTCCTATGATTATAACGAGCCCAATTTAAAAATATCTCTGCAAAAGGGCGGACTTGATATTTTAACCGCCCAAAAGGTAAATGAGGATATTGAAAATGTAATTTTCGATTTGTTCGGCATTCAGATTAATGTTGAATTTATCGAGGAAAAGGGCTTTGATATAGAAAAAGCAGTTAAAGAGGCAGTTGCCAAAAGGGCTGCAGAGGAGGAAACAGCACGCACCGAAAAAGAAAAAAATATTAAGCACACTCTGCTTGACGGATTTCCGATTTACATAGACACTCAAAGAATTATATTCGGCAAATCAATCAAGGAAAAGCCAAAGCCGATTGCCGAGGTTCAGATTGAGGACGGTGTTGTTACCGTTTGGGGCGATGTTTTAAAGCACGAGGAAAGAAGCACTAAAAGAGGAGACAGTAAAATTTTCTCCTTTGATATTTCGGACTACACCTCCTCATTAACAGTTAAAATGTTTGACAGTAACAGAATTATTGAGCCTGTTATTGATAAAATTTCGTCGGCAAAAACGGTTATGGTAAGCGGCTTTTATCAGTATGATAAATTTGCAAACGAATATGTTCTCCATCCAAACAGCATTGCAACCGTTTTAAAGGCTGAAAAGGAGGATAATGAGCCGGAAAAGCGTGTTGAGCTTCATCTCCACACCTCGCTTTCAACTATGGACGGCATATCCTCTCCGACATCTCTTGTAAACAGAGCGGCAAAATGGGGGCATAAGGCTATCGCCATAACAGACCACGGCGTTGTTCAGGCACTTCCCGAGGCAAATTCAGCCGCAAAAAAAGCAGGCATAAAGCTTATCTGCGGTATGGAGGGATATCTTGTTGACGATGAGCGTTATCCCGATTTTATGAATATGAAGCTTCGTGATTTTAAGCGCTATCATATCATTTTTCTTATAAAATCACTTGAAGGCAGAAAGGTGCTTTATAAGCATATTTCCTCAAGCAATATCAAGTATTTTAAAAACAGACCGCTTATCCCGAAATCCGCTCTTAAAGAGCACAGAAACGGACTTATCATCGGCTCTGCCTGCGAGCAGGGCGAGGTGTATCAGGCAATCCTTGAGGAGCAACCGCAGGAAAAGCTGCTTGAAATTGCTTCTTTTTATGATTATCTTGAAATTCAGCCAAACGGAAATAATGCATTTATGCTCAGAACCGGAAGCGATGAGTATATTCGAACAAAAAAAGGCGAGGATAAGAAAAATCCTTATTGGCGTGTAAACACCGAAGAGGATTTGATTAATATAAACAAAAAAATAATTGCCCTTGCAGATGAGCTCGGCAAAATGACCGTTGCAACGGGAGATGTTCATTTCCTTGATGAAAAGGATGCAAAATTCCGTGCGGTTATTATGGCTTCAAAGGGCTTTGATGATGCAGACGAGCAGGCACCGCTGTATTTCAAAACAACGGGTGAAATGCTTGAAGAATTTGCGTGGGCAGGCGATAGAGCAAAGGAATTTGTTATCTATAATCCGAATAAAATTGCCGATATGATAGATGATGATGTTGTTCCGATTCCTCCCGGAACCTTTCAGCCTCATATCGATGGCGCAGAGGAGGAGCTTACCGAAACCTGCTGGAAAAACGCAAAGGAAAAATACGGCGATCCCGTTCCCGAGGAGGTTGGACCGAGGCTTCAAAAGGAGCTTGATTCAATTATTAAGCACGGCTATGCCGTTTTGTATGTTATTGCAAAAAGACTTGTTCAGAATTCCGAGGAGCACGGCTATCTTGTTGGCTCACGAGGATCCGTAGGCTCGTCGCTTGTTGCACATCTCGGCGGAATTTCAGAGGTTAATCCGCTCCCTCCGCATTATGTTTGCCCCGAATGTAAGCACAGCGAGTTTATAACAGACGGCTCCGTAGGCTCGGGATTTGACCTTCCCCCGAAAAACTGCCCCAAATGCGGAGCGGCGATGAACAGAGACGGCCACGAAATTCCGTTTGAAACCTTCCTTGGCTTTGACGGAGATAAGGAGCCCGATATAGACCTTAATTTCAGCGGAGATTATCAGTCGCAGTCCCACCGCTTTACCGAGGAGCTTTTCGGTAAAACCCATGTGTTTAAGGCGGGAACAATGGCAACTGTTGCCGATAAAACTGCTTACGGTTATGTTAAAAAATATCTTGAAGAAAGAGGATTAAAGGTTTCAAGGGCGGAGGAGGACAGGCTTACCGCAGGCTGCACCGGTATAAAAAGAACAACAGGTCAGCACCCCGGCGGTATGGTTGTTGTCCCGAGTGAATACGAGGTTGAGGATTTTACTCCCATTCAGTATCCTTCAGACGATGCCTCAAAGGGAACACTCACAACTCACTTTGACTTTAAAAACGCCCTTCACGACACACTTTTAAAGCTTGACGAGCTCGGTCATGATGTTCCAACGCTTTATAAATTTCTTGAGGATGCAACAGGAATACCCGTTATGCAGGTTGATATTTGCGACCCGAAGCTTTATCAAATGATAACCTCAACGGAGCCTATCGGAGTAACTCCGGAGGATATAGACTGCAAAACGGGAACGCTTTCAATTCCCGAAATGGGAACGCCGTTTGTTATCGGAATGTTAATGGAGGCTCAGCCGAAAACCTTTTCGGATTTGCTCCAAATTTCAGGTCTTTCTCACGGCACGGATGTTTGGCTCGGCAATGCGCAGGAGCTTATTGATAAAGGTATATGCACCATTTCCGAGGTTATCGGTTGCCGAGACGGTATTATGACCTATCTTATTCATAAGGCAGAGGCTTATGAGAGGAAAACAGGCAAGGAATCACCGCTAACTAAAAAGGATTGCTTCAAAATTATGGAGTACACCCGAAAGGGAAAGGCACCCAAGGAGCTTCCTCCGTATGAGGAGAAAATGAAGGAAATCGGCGTTGAGCAATGGTATATTGATTCCTGCTATAAAATTAAGTATATGTTCCCAAAGGCGCACGCAGCGGCTTATGTTATTGCTGCATTGCGCCTCGGCTGGTATAAAATTTATTATCCCGTTGAGTATTACAGTGCTTTTTTCACAGTTCGCGGAGGCGATCTTGATGCCGTTGCCGCAGTTGCCGGAAAAAAGGCGGTTAAAGCAAGAATGAGTGAAATAAAAGCCCATAAGGAAGCGGGAACCATAACCGCCAAGGAGAGCGACACCTATGTTATTTTGCAGATTGTTGTTGAAATGCTTTCAAGAGGAATAGATTTTCTTCCTGTTGATTTGTATAAATCCGATTGGCGTGTGTATAAAATTGAGAACGGAAAAATCAGGCTTCCGTTTTCCGCAATAGCCGGAATAGGCGAAAACGCTGCAAGGCAGATTTTCGATGCAGTTAACGACGGAAACGGAGATTTCATTTCCTGTGATGATTTGATGGCTCGTGCTCATATAGGTCAAAGCGTTGTTGATTCTCTGCGTGAATGCGGAGCTCTCGGCGATTTGCCGAGCAGTAACCAAATTTCACTTTTCTGATTATAATTTATTTATTATAATTAATTGTTGACAAGCACGGTTTAATGTGGTAGCATATTAACACATTAGCACAGTAAAGTGAAATTGATACAAAAAGGAACATAAATATGAAAAGATACGCAAAGGAAACACCTGAGGGAAGCAGAGATTTTCTGTTTGAGGAAAGCGACGACAGAAAAAAGGTTGAATCAACTCTTTCTGCGCTTTATAAGGAAAAAACCTATCGCAAGGTTATAACTCCCGCCATAGAGTATATGGATGTTTTTGAAAACGATAATATCGGTATTGAAGCAGACGAAATGTTTAAGCTGACCGACAGCAACGGCAGAACAACAGTTTTGCGCCCCGATAACACTATGCCTATTGCAAGGCTTGTTGCAACAAGGCTCACTCAAAGCGATTTCCCCGTAAGGCTTTATTATAATCAAAATGTTTTTGTAAGGAATAAGGCGCTTGCAGGCAGAACAAACGAGATTGCACAAAGCGGTATTGAGCTGATAGGGGATGGCTCTCTTAATGCAGATATTGAAGTAATAACAATGGCGGTTGAGGCGCTCAGGCGTTCTAATCTTAATTCGTTTACTGTTGAAATAGGCCACGCAGGCTTCTTCAACTCAATACTTGATGATATGAATATATCAAAAACCGTTAAGGCTGATATATGCAATCTCATAGAGGGTAAAAATTATGCCGCATTAAATGATTTGCTTAATTCCTTGGGCGAAAGCATGCAAACAAAGGCACTCTTTAAGCTTCCGAGGCTTTTCGGCGGAATAGAGGTGCTTGATGAGGCTAAAAGGATTTATAAAAGCCCAAAATCAAATGCCGCTCTTGAATATATTAAAGCTGTTTATGAAAGGCTTTGTGAGCTTGGTGTTCAGGAAAATATAATGATAGATTTGGGGCTCGTAAACCGCTCTAATTATTATACGGGTGTTATCTTCCGAGGCTATGCGGAGGGCTCCGGCGTAACCGTTCTTTCAGGCGGAAGATATGATAATCTTATCGGAGAGTTTGGTATGGACGCTCCTGCAATCGGCTTTGCGGTTGATGTTAACGCTCTTTGCGATGTTATGCACGAGGTTATAAATGTTGAGCGACCGATAAGAATTGCGCTGACTAAGGGCAGACTTGAAAAGGTTTCCGTCGGACTCTTTAAAAAGATGGGGCTCAACACGGCAGAGCTTGAAAATAAGGGCAGAAGGCTTATTCTTCCTGTTGACGGCTATGAGGCTGTTTTGTCTAAGGCGCCCGATGTTATAACCTATGTTGAGCACGGCGTTTGCGATATAGGCGTTGTCGGCAAGGACACTATTATTGAGCACGGCAGCTCGTTTTACGAGGTTATGGATTTGAATATCGGCAAATGCAGATTTGCACTTGCATGCCCGAAGGGAACAGATTTCTTTTCAGGCTATAAGCGCAAGGTGGTTGCTTCAAAATACCCAAAGGTTGCAAAGGAATTTTTCAAATCAAAGGGTATGGATGTTGATATTATCAAAATTGAGGGAAGCGTTGAGCTTGCTCCTCTGCTCGGTCTTGCAGACGGAATTGTTGATATTGTTGAAACAGGCTCAACATTAAAGGAAAACGGCCTTGAAATAGTTGAAGAAATTATTCCTATTTCCGCAAGGGTAATAGTTAATATGGCTTCAATGAAGCTTCGTAAAAAAGAGATTGAAGGCTTTCTTGCCGATATGGAGCTTGCAAGCAAGGTTTAAATTGAAAGGCGGAGAAATATGAAAATAACAAAGGCAAACGGTAAATCCGAATATCTGCTTATTGAAAATCTTAAAAAAAGAAGCGGAGAAACAGACGAAAAAATAACAGAAATTGTTTCATCAATAATTAAAGGTGTTAAAGAGGGCGGCGACGACGCTGTTCGCGAATATACCGTTAGGTTTGACGGGGGAGTACCCAAGAAAACCGTTATAGAAAAGGAAGAGCTTGCTCAGTATCTTGATATGGTTGATGATGAGTTCAAGGAAGCAATCATCAGCGCAAGGGATAATATTTATGCCTTTCATCAAAAGCAGACTCAGCAAAGCTGGCTCACAACTGAGGAAAACGGCGTTATTATGGGCCAGCGCATAAGAGGACTTCACAGAGTCGGAATTTATGTTCCCGGCGGAACTGCCGCTTATCCAAGCTCTGTTCTTATGAATGCCGTTCCTGCAAAAATTGCGGGAGTTAAGGAAATTATTATGGTAACACCTCCCGGAAAGGACGGTAATCCAAATCCTAATATTATGGCGGCCGCCGCAGTTGCGGGTGTGGACAGAGTGTTCCTCTGCGGAGGTGCACAGGCTGTTGCAGCTCTCGCCTACGGAACGGAAAAAATTCCAAAGGTTGATAAAATAGTCGGCCCCGGAAATATCTTTGTTGCAACCGCAAAGAAGCTTCTTTACGGTGTTGTTGATATTGATATGGTTGCAGGCCCGTCGGAAATTCTTATTGTTGCGGATAAATCTGCAAAGCCCGCCTTTCTTGCGGCTGATTTAATGAGTCAGGCAGAGCACGATAAAATGGCTTCTTCAATCCTTTTAACAACCTCCGAATCACTTGCAAGGGCAACGGTTAAGGAGATTGAAAAGCAAATCAAATTCCTTGAAAGGCAGGAAATTATTGAGCAGTCGCTTAATGATTACGGTGAAATTATCGTTTGCGAAAATCTTTCGCAGGCAATTGAATTTGCTAATGAGCTTGCTCCCGAGCATCTTGAGCTTTGCGTTGAGGAGCCTTTAAAATATATAGGTATGATTGATAATGCAGGCTCCGTTTTCCTCGGCAATTGGTCGCCCGAGCCTCTCGGGGATTATTATGCAGGTCCAAATCATGTTTTGCCAACAAGCGGAACTGCAAGATTTTTCAGTCCTCTTTCCGTGGATAGCTTTATTAAAAAATCATCGTTTATATATTACACTCAACTCGAGCTGTCAAACGCAAAGGATAAAATTATCAACCTTGCAGAAACAGAGGGCTTAACTGCTCACGCAAACAGTATAAAGGTAAGATTTAATGAGAAAAATTAAAGCTTTAATTTCAATCGCCTTGTCTGCTCTTACGGTGCTTTCGTTCTCGTCCTGTGCTTCTCAAAAGCAGAGCGTTGAAGCTTCAAACGATACTCTCAGCTCTGCTTCAAGCGGTGTTTTGGCTGTGCATTTCCTTGATGTAGGCCAGGGCGACAGTGAGTTTATCGAGCTTCCGAATGGCGAAACAATGCTGATAGACGCCGGCGAAGCAGAGGAGGGGAAAACGGTTTCCTCCGATTTAAAGAAAATCGGTGTTCGGAATATAACATATCTTGTTGCAACTCATCCTCATTCAGACCATATCGGAGGTCTTGCCGAGGTGCTTTCTCAGTTTGTTGTTGAAAATGTTTATATGCCGAATGCCGTTTCATCATCACAAACCTATTCTGATTTTCTTGATGCCGTTGAGGCAGAGAGCTGCAATGTTGTTGAGGCGAGGAGCGGCGTTGATGTTGTAGATACCTCCGATTTGAGTGTCTCGTTTTTAGCACCCGTCTCGGCGGAATATGATGATTTGAATAATTATTCCGCAGTTGTGAAAATAACATACGGCGAAAATTCGTTTATTTTTATGGGCGATGCAGAGGAGCTTTCCGAAAACGAAATCACCGCAGATGTCAGCGCAAATGTTATCAAGGTAGGCCATCACGGCTCGTCAACCTCCTCATCGCAAAGCTTTGTTAATCGGGTTTTGGCTGATTATGCCGTTATTGAATGCGGTAAGGATAATTCCTACGGTCATCCCCATCAGGAAATTGTTGAGCGTTGGGAAAAATCTGGAGCGAAGGTTTTAAGAACGGATTTGCTCGGAAATATTCTTATAACAAGCAACGGCAAGGAAATTTCGTATGTAACCGAAGGTGCTTTAAGCTCGCTTGATGATTCCTCCGCAACGGATGAAGGCATCGGCAACGAGCAAGGCACACAGGCGGATAACGGCAAATTTGAATATGAATGGGTGCTTAACACAAGCAGTAAAAAAATTCATTATCCTTCCTGCCGCTATGCCGAATCAATAAGTGATAAAAACAGGGATTATTCAAACGAAAGCATAAGCACTCTTAAAGCAGAGGGGTATTCTCCCTGCGGAGAATGTAAGCCGGCGGATTAGTATTATGAGAATTATTATAGAAAGAATTGAAAATCAAATTGCCGTTTGTGAGCTTGAAAACGGCATGGTTGTAAACGCTCCCACATCTCTTTTTGAGAATGTCAGTGAGGGTGCTGTTTACAATTTGTCAAAGGACACCGCTTCAGAGGAAGAAAGAAAAAAATCAGCACAGAAAAGATTGAATAATCTTTTTAATAAATAACGGGAGAACGATATGAGAACTGCTAAAATTGAGAGAAACACAAAGGAAACGCAGATAAGCCTTCAGCTCTGTCTTGACGGCGGAGAGGTTGAAATTTCAACGGGAATAGGCTTTTTCGACCATATGATGACTGCCTTTGCGGTTCACGGCGGCTTCGGCTTAAAGCTTAATGTTAAGGGCGATCTTGAGGTTGATACTCATCACACGGTTGAGGATACGGGCATTGCGCTCGGCAAGGCGTTTAATAAAGCACTCGGAAATATGGGCTCAATAAAGCGTTACGGCTCGTTTTATATTCCCATGGATGAAAGCCTTGCTTTTTGCTCGCTTGATATTTCAAACAGACCGTTTCTTGTTTTCAATGCAGATTTTGAAGAGGAAAGATGCGGAGATTATGAAAATTGCTGCACAGAGGAATTCTTCCGTGCCTTTGCGGTTAATTCAGGTATAACTCTTCATTTAAGCGTTTTATACGGCTCTAATTCCCATCATAAAATAGAGGCGCTTTTCAAGGCGTTTGCACACGCTCTTAAAGAGGCTTGTGAAAAAACGGATTCGGGCATTCTTTCAACAAAGGGCGTTCTTTAATATTTGAAAGGCTATGTGAAATATTATGATTATTTTTCCTGCAATAGATATAATGAATAAAAAGCCGGTGCGCCTTTATAAAGGAGAGTTTTCAACTGCAAAGCAGGTTGCCGAAAATGCACTTGAAACCGCAAGGGTGTTTGAAAAGGCAGGTGCAGAGTGGATACACACCGTTGACCTTGACGGCTCGTTGAAAAAAGAAAGGGTAAACAGCGATGTGTTTCTTGAAATAGCAAGTGAAACCTCCTTGAAGGTTGAGGTCGGCGGCGGAATAAGAAGCCTTAAAGATATTGAATTTTATCTTTCAAACGGCATAGAGCGTGTTATTTTAGGCTCCGTTGCACTCAAAAATCCGTTGCTTGTTAAAGAGGCAGTTGCCGAGTTCGGCGAAAAAATTGCAGTCGGCATTGATGCTTCAAACGGCTATGCCGCCGCAGAGGGCTGGACCGAAAGCTCTGATGTTTATTTCACTGACCTTGCAAAGAAAATGGAGGATTTTGGCGTTAAAACGATTATATACACCGATATTTCAAAGGACGGAACCCTAAGCGGTCCTAATCTTTCACAGCTTAAAGAAATCAATAATGCCGTTTCCTGCAATATAATTGCTTCGGGCGGAATAACCGATATAAACGATATTATTGCATTAAGAAACGAAGGGCTTTACGGTGCAATATGCGGAAAAAGCATTTATAATTCAACTCTTGATTTAAGAGAAGCAGTTGAAATTTGCAGGTGAGGTTTTCAAATGGATGTTAAAAGGTATTTTAAAAAGTCGGATTTAATTCCCGCAATTGTTCAGGAGGATAAAACAGGCGAGGTTCTTATGCTTGCCTATATGAATGAGGAGTCGTTACTTAAAACTCTTGAAACGGGCTACACTTGGTTTTGGTCAAGAAGCAGGCAGGAGCTTTGGAATAAGGGCGCAACAAGCGGCCATCTTCAAAGGGTTGTTTCAATAAAGGGCGATTGTGATGATGATACTCTGCTCGTAACAGTTGTTCAAACGGGAGCCGCCTGCCACACGGGCAATCATTCCTGCTTCTTTAACGATATAAAAGAATTTTGATAAAGGGTGTTTAATATGGATTTAATCAAAAACGAATATCAGGTTATAATAGACAGAAAAAACGAAAAGGCAGAGGGCTCTTATACCGCTTACCTTTTTGAACAGGGAATTGATAAAATTCTTAAAAAGGTTGGCGAGGAGTGCACGGAAACGGTTATTGCCGCAAAGAATAATAATAACGAGGAAACCGTTTACGAAATAACCGATTTGATTTATCACACGCTTGTTTTAATGGCGTATCAGGGAATAACTCCTGAGGATATTGAAGCAGAATTATTAAAAAGAGCAGAAAAAAGAGGCAATCTTAAAAAATTTCATCAGGTAGATAAGAATTCATAATGGCTTACAGAAAATGGATAATTGCAGATGCGGATAAGGAAAAGGCGTCTTTTATAAGTGAAAAATTTAATATAGACCCCTTTGTTTCGTTTCTTCTTGCTTCAAGAGGAATAGATAATGAGCTTGCCGTGTCTGATTTCTTATCCGATACGGTTAAGCTTTTTGACCCCTTCTGCCTTAAAGATATGGATAAGGCGGTTGAAAGAATAAACAGGGCAATTGATAACGGCGAAAAAATAACCGTTTACGGAGATTACGATTGCGACGGTATAACCTCAACGGTTTTGCTCTATTCTTTTTTAACAAGTCTCGGCGCAGATGCGGATTATTATATTCCGTCAAGAGAATCAGAGGGCTACGGCCTTAATAATGAGGCAATTAAAAATCTTTGCGAAAAGGGAACAAAGCTTATTGTTACCGTTGATAACGGTATTTCCGCCTTTGATGAGGCAGAATATATATATTCACTCGGTATGGAGCTTGTTGTAACCGACCACCACAGCGTTTCGGATAGGCTTCCTCGAGCCGAGGCGGTTGTTAATCCTCACAGAAAGGATAATAACACCTGCTTTGAAGACCTTGCGGGAGTCGGCGTTGCGTTTAAGCTTGCCTGCGCTCTTTACGGAGATGCGCAGGAGATTATTTCCGAATATGCCGATTTGGCGGCGCTCGGCACAATTGCTGATATTGTTCCGCTTGTCAGCGAAAACAGATGTATTGTTAAAGCAGGGTTAAAGCTCATAAACAGCGGTTCTCGTGCAGGTATTTCGGCGCTGAAAAATGCTTCGGGCTTTTTCGGAAAGGATATGACAAGCACGGATGTTGTTTTCGTTCTTGCTCCCCGAATTAATGCAACGGGCAGAATTGAAAACGCATCAAAAAGCGTTGAGCTTTTGCTTCAAGAAAATTACGATGCTGCTCTTGAAGAGGCGCAAAGCATTAATTTGAACAATTCTCACCGCCAAGAGCTTGAAGCGGAAATATTTGCAGATGTTAAAAGGCAGATTAATGAAAACCCCGCTCTTGCTTCAACAAGGGTTATTGTTGTTTCGGGCAAAAATTATCATCAGGGCGTTGTGGGAATCGTTGCCGCAAGAGTCCTTGAAGAATATGCAAAGCCCGTTATCATTATCGGCATTGATGAGGATAATTGTGCAAGGGGCTCTGCAAGAAGCATAGACGGCTTTAATATCTTTGAAGCCATTTCAGCCTGCTCCGATGTGCTCAACCATTTCGGAGGACATCCAAAGGCGGCAGGGCTTTCTCTTTCAGCCGATAAAATTGATGAGTTCAGAAGCAAAATAAACGATTATGCGGCACAAAGCTATCCCGTTATGCCTGCAATGTGCCTTAATGTTGACGCAAAAATTTCGCCTTATTATCTAAATATTGAGCTTGCCAAGGCTCTTTCGGTTATGGAGCCGTACGGTGAGTGCAACAAAAAGGCGGTTTTTGCTCTTTTCGGACTTAATTTGTTGAGCGTTTCCCCAATAGGCGGCGGAAAGCATATTAAAATCGAGTGCGAAAAGAATTCAAAAAGAATAAGAATAGTGAGGTTTGGAGTAACCGAAAGCGCCTTCCCGTTTAAGTCGGGAGATAAGATAGATGCCGCCGTAAGAATCGGAATTAACCTTTATAATTCAAAGGAATATCTTTCCGTTCAGGCGGTTGATATAAGAAAAAGCGGAATTGATGAGGATAGGTTTTTTGCCGAAAAGGCTGATTATGAGCTTTTCCTTTTGGGTAAAAAAAGCACTCCGTCCCTTTATCCAAGCAGAGATATCTGCTCGGTTATTTATAAATATCTTCGCAATAATAAGGATAAGCAGCTTGCAAAGGAGGATATTTATTTTCAGCTTTCGGGTGTAAACTACGGTCAGCTTATGTTTGCACTCGATGCCTTTGAAGAATGTTCTTTAATTAAAATTAACGGTAACAGGGTTGAGCTCCTTGAAGCAAAAGGCAGGGTGGACCTTATGAATACCGAAGTAATAAAAACCTTGAAAGGAAGACTTGGGCTTGATTGAATATGACGACGGATTTGCCTCCTTCATTGAAGAGGTAAAGCAAAGCAAGCAGTATGATGCCGAAAAAATTGAAAAAGCCTATCAGCTTGCAAGAGATGCGCATAAAAATCAAAGGCGCAGATCGGGCGAGCCTTATATTATGCACCCTGTTGCCGTTGCCGAAATACTGTTTAAATTCGGTATGGATAATGAGTGCATTATCGGTGCGCTTCTTCATGATGTTGTTGAAGATACTGAATATGATATAGATTATATAAAGGAGCATTTCGGAGATGATGTTGCCCTGCTTGTTGACGGCGTAACAAAGCTCGGAAAAATTTCTCTTTCAACTCGAGAGGAGGTTCAGGCAGAGAATATCCGCAAGATGTTTATTGCTATGAATAAGGATGTTCGAGTTATCATCATAAAGCTTGCAGACCGCCTGCATAATATGAGAACGCTTCAACATATGCCTGAATATAAGCAAAGGGAAAAAAGCCTTGAAACCCTTGAAATCTATGCTCCTATTGCACACCGTCTCGGTATCCGTGCATTTAAGGATGAGCTTGAAGACCTTGCTGTTAGATATCTTGATCCGATTGCCTATAAGGAAATTGAAAATTCTCTTTCTATGAAGCAGGAGGAGGGAGAACGCTTCCTTAATGATATAAAGCAGCAAATAACAGAGCGCATAACTCCCGTTATGAAAAATGCAAGCATAACCTCCCGTGTTAAATCTGTTCACGGTATTTTCAGAAAGGTATATATAAAGGGAAAATCCTTTGAGGAAATCTATGACATTTATGCTGTCAGAATTATAGTTGACACTATGATAGACTGCTATAATGCTCTCGGCATTGTTCACGATATGTTCAAGCCGCTTCCGGGAAGATTTAAGGATTATATTTCAACCCCGAAGCCTAATATGTATCAGTCGCTTCACACAACTGTGCTTTCAAAGGACGGTGTTCCCTTTGAAATTCAAATAAGAACATGGGATATGCACCAAACCGCTGAATACGGTATTGCGGCGCATTGGAAATATAAGCTCGGCAAGGGCGGCAAGGACAGGCTTGATGAAAAGCTTTCGTGGATTCACAGAATGATTGAAACGGGCGAGGAATCCGATACTGCCGAGGAGCTTGTTGCAAGCATAAAGGGCGACTTGTCTATGGAGGAGGTTTATGTTTTCACCCCGAGGGGAGATATAAAAAGCCTTCCAAACGGCTCAACCGTTATAGATTTCGCCTATGCAATCCATTCGGCAGTCGGTAATAAAATGGTTGGTGCAAAGGTAGATGGCAGAATAGTTCCGCTTGATTATAAAATCAAAACGGGCGAAAGAATAGAGGTTTTAACCTCAAATCAGCAGGGCAAGGGTCCCAGCAGAGATTGGCTCTCTATCGTTAAAACGGGAGAGGCAAGGAATAAAATTCGCTCTTGGTTTAAAAAGGAAAGACGAGAGGAAAATATTGAAGAGGGTAAAACCGCCGTTGAGCGTGAGCTTCGCAGAAATTTTATAAGACTCAGCGGAGATAAATATGAGGAGTTTATCAAAAAAATATCGGAACGGCAGCATTTCTCCGATATTGATGAATTTTATGCCGCAGTTGGCTACGGCGGTGTTCAAATAAGCCGCCTTATGCCCGGTATAAAGGATGAATACAACAGAAATTGGAAGGAAAAGGAGCCCGAAAAGGCACCTTCGGCTAATGTTGTTGATAAGCCTCGAAAGGCATCCTCCTCCGGCAACGGCGTTGTTGTTGACGGAATTGATAATTGCCTTATTAAAATGGCAAAATGTTGCTGTCCGCTTCCCGGTGAGGAAATAGTTGGCTTCATAACAAGAGGACACGGACTTTCTATCCATAAAAGAAGCTGCGTTAATGTTCCGCAGGACCTTGAACATTCAGCAGAGCCTGAGCGCTGGATAAGTGCCCATTGGGATGAAAATGTTAAAATTGAAACGCAGTCAACACTTGATGTTTATGCTATTGACAGAGACGGCGTTGTGCTTGATATAACAAGCACATTGATGAATCTTCATGTCAAAATTCATTCAATTAACGCTCGTCCTATTAATGACGGTAATTGCCTAACAACCTTAACGGTTGCGGTCAACAGCAAGGAGCATCTTGATAACATAGTAAGAATTATCAGAAAAATTGAGGGCGTTTACCATATTGAAAGAACAGGAGTTTAAAGCTAATGAGGGCTGTTATTCAGCGTGTTAAATTTGCAGAGGTTAAGATAAACGGCGAGCTTGCCGGAAAATGCGGCGCAGGCTTTCTTATCCTTTTAGGTGTTATGAATACCGATACGGAAAACGACGCAGATAAGCTTATTAAAAAAATACCGTATCTGCGCATTTTTGAGGATGAAAACGAAAAAATGAATCTCTCTGCTCTTGATACGGGGGCGCAAATGCTTGTTGTTTCGCAGTTTACTCTCTGTGCAGACTGCTCCCATGGCAGACGCCCAAGCTTTACCGCCTCTGCTCCTCCTGCCGAGGCCGAGAGGCTTTATGAGTATTTCGTAAGCGAGCTTAAAAAAGCAGGCGTTTCAAGTGTTGAAACAGGTCGCTTCGGCGCAGATATGCAGGTTTCACTTTTGAATGACGGACCTGTAACAATAATTTTAGACAGCGGTGAACTTAAATGACAGATGTTAAAGCAATCCTTTTGGGAGAAATAGAAAATAACTGTTATTTGATAACAGATAAAGCAAGCGGCAGGTCGGCGCTTGTTGACTGCACAGAGGCATCCGAAAAAATGCTGAATTTTATCGGCAATGCGGATTTGGAGTATATTCTTTTAACTCACGGCCATTTTGACCATATCGGCGGAGTTAAGGAAATCAAAGAAAAGTATAATGCAAGGGTGGTTATCAGTAAGGAGGACGAGCCTATGCTCTCCTCAGGTAAATTAAGCCTTGCGGCATTTTGCGGCGGCGTGCAGAATAACACCGAGGCGGATATTCTTGTTGAAGAGGGCTCTGTTATTATGCTTGGCGAAACGCCGATTAAGGTGCTTCACACAAAGGGACACACACAGGGCGGCGTTTGCTATCTTGTTGATGATAAAATTTTCACGGGCGACACCTTGTTTTTCTGCTCCTGCGGAAGAACGGATTTTCCGGGAGGCTCAATAAAAGAAATGCGTGAAAGCCTTAAAAGGCTCTCAATGCTTAATCCGAATTTAAAGGTTTATCCGGGACACGACAGAGCAACAACAATTGCTTTTGAAAAGCAGAATAATCCTTATATGAGATAAATAAATATGATATTAATAACAGAAAATCATTCCTTTAAGTACGATATGGAAAATCTTGCCGAAATATTTTTTCCCTATGAAAAAATAAAGGTGCTCGGCGAGCTTTCCGGGGAAAAAGATAATATTACGGTTATAACAAGGGCTTGCGGAAATGAAATTTCCGTTGAAGCCTTTGTTTTTGAAAAGCATAAAATAAAAAGGCAAAGCGTTTCTTCACAGTCCGATATTCGCAGTATGCTCTCAATTCTTTTTTATGAGGTTATGTCGGATATAACGGGCCTTGATTATCCTTGGGGAATACTTTACGGAGTTCGCCCTGCACGGTTTATGCACAGCCTTGACGCAAAATATTCAAAGGAGAAGGCAGAGGAGATTTTTAAAAATCAGTATCTCGTCAGCGAAAGCAAAATCAGCCTTGTGCGACGGGTTGCCGAAAATGAAAATAAAATCATTTCTCTGTCAAGGTCGGATAGCTGCTCGCTTTATGTTTCAATTCCGTTTTGCCCAAGCAGATGCGCCTATTGCTCCTTCGTTTCTCACAGCATAGAAAACGCTTCGGGGCTTGTAGATTCCTATGTTGCTTTGCTTGTCAGGGAATTGCAGGATTTGTCTGCTTATATTAAAAATAATAATCTCCGCCTTGAAACAATATATTTCGGCGGAGGAACTCCAACCTCTCTTTCGGCAGAAAATCTTTCAAAAATTTTTGAAGCAATAAAGAATAATTTTGATTTAAGTGCTTTGAGGGAATATACGGTTGAAGCAGGCAGACCCGATACCGTAACGCCTGAAAAGCTGATTGCAATAAAAAATGCAGGCGCTCAAAGAATAAGCATAAATCCCCAAAGCTTTAACGATGATGTGCTTCACGCCGTTGGTCGCAGGCACACCTCAAAGCAAACGCTTGAAGCTTACCGCCTTGCCGAAGAAATCGGCTTTGATAATATTAATATGGATTTTATCGCCGGGCTTCCTGCCGATAATTTCAATTCGTTTAAAAGCAGCATTGAAACCGCCGTTTCGCTAAACGCTCCAAGCATAACAGTTCACACGCTTTCTTTGAAAAGCGGTGCGTTTATGGCTTCTCCCGAGGGAGAATTTAAGGCGTGCTCAACGGAATTAACCTCTCAAATGGTTGATTTTTCAAGAGCTTTTTTAACCGATTCGGGCTACGAGCCGTATTATATGTACCGCCAGGGAAAGTGCGTCGGCAATCTTGAAAATGTCGGTTGGTGCAAAAAAGGGTATGAATGTCTTTATAATGTTTTTATGATGGATGAAACTCATACGGTTTTTGCAGTCGGTGCAGGCGGTGTAACACGGCTTAAAAATCAAAAAACAGGTAAAATCGAACGCATTTATAACTATAAATATCCGTATGAATATATCAGAAGCTTTGATGAAATCCTTAAAAGAAAGGAATATATAGACAGCTTTTACAGTGATTAGCAGCATAATATCTAATTATTATTACAATTTGTATTGAAATATTATTCTGTTTGTATTATAATGAAAATATATTTTAAAGGAGATGTTATTATGCCGTCAAATGCAAACAATCCTAAATTTTCAAATTTCGAGGAAATGCTTTCAAAAACGAAGGATATGGCTCAAATGCTTAATAAAAGAAGTGCGCAGTGCATTGAGGTTTCAAGAAAAAAGGTTGAATATCTTGATGCAAAATCAAAGCTTTCCAAGGCGTATGAAAAATTTGGCAAGCTTCAATATAAGGCTTCGCTCGGCGAGGATGTTGATGAAAATGAATATGCCGTTGCCGTTGCGGATATTGCCGCACTAATCAGCAAAATAGATGATTTGAGCAAGGAGATTGACACCTCCAAGGTTATGAGAGACACAGAGGATTTAAAAAGAGGTGCAGAGGAGCTCAAGGATGAGGTTATCAGCGCTTCAAAGGAGGCTCGCGAGGTTATCGCCCAGCGTTCAAAGAAAATTCTCAAGGCAGTTAAAAACTCAGTTGAAGCTTATTCTCCCGTAACGGTAAATTCGGAAATAGAGGTTGAATTTAAGGATGATCCCGAGCCGTCGCAGGAAGCCGAAAAGGAAGAGGAAAACACCGAGAATAAAGCAGAGGAATAATAAAATTTATTATTCGGGCAGTGCAAAGCTTTTTTGCACTGCCTTTTTTTGGTGGTTTAATTGAATAATTTAAAGCAAAAATTTATTAATTCAGCAATACTTATGATAGGAGCTTCTCTGCTTGTAAAAATTATCAGCGCAGTTTATAAGATACCGCTAACGGCTTATATAGGAGCAACAGGCAGAGGCTATTTTAATATGGCTTATAATCTTTATATGCCGTTTCACGCTCTTATTATGGGAGCCTTTCCCGTTGCGCTCACTCATCTTGTCAGCAAGTATAGAGAGCAGGGCAACGGCGCAAAGGTTTATTCTCTGAAAAAAGCGTCGTCGTCGTTGTTCTTTTTTATAGGTCTTTCGGCAATGCTTATTATGCTCCTTTTGGCAAAGCCCTATTGCAGCATAGTTTCCTCCTCATATAAAAGTCTGCTTTGCATTTATGCGCTTGCGCCAACTGTGCTTTTTTCCGCAATGGCGTCAGCAAAAAGAGGCTTTGCAGAGGGGCATCTTAATATGGTGCCAACTGCCGCAGGGCAGGTTATAGAAGCGCTTTTCAAAATGGTATTCGGTCTGCTGTTTGCAAAATCGGCAATGGGATTTCTTTATAATGAGTATCTTGAAGGCTCAACGGTTCTCGGCAGTATATGCACAGATGAGGCAGAAGCACTTTCAAATATTTATCCCATAACCGCCGCTGCGGCAGTTTGCGGAGTAACCGTCGGAGCGTTTTTCAGCTATACCTATACTGCTTCATACGTTTCGTTAAAGTATAATTCCCACACTCCTCTCGGAAATTATAAGAAACGGGACAGCGCAAAGGAAATCCTTTCCTTTTCAGCCCCTATAATTATTTCAATGCTTATCCAAAGCCTATCCGAATTTTTTGATAATTCGTCTGTTCAGTATTGCCTTTCTCTTTGCTCGGTTGAAAGGCTGCAAGCCGCCTTTGCACAATGCTTTGAAATTAATAACACGGCAGGAGAGGATACCGTTACATATATTTACGGCCTGTTTTCAGCTGCTCACGATTTAAGAAATCTGATACCCGGCTTAACTATGGCGGTTGGCGTAACCGCCGTTCCCGTTCTTTCAGCCGCATTTGAAAATAAGGATAAGGAGCGCTTTTCCTCGCTTGCAAACAGTATTTTTAAATACACAAGCGTAATTGCCTTTGCAGGCGGATTCGGTTTAAGCCTAACGGCAAAAAGTGTTCTTGAAATTCTTTACGGCTCCTCAAATTACGATATAGTTATAGGCTGCTTAAATCTTGTTTCATTTTACGGCTTCACTATGATTTTGTATTCTCTTTCGGGTGTTGCCGTCTTTTCCGTTCAGGCAATCGGATGTGCATCAAAGGGCATACCGTCATTTGTTGTGTCTGCCGTCATAAGAGTTGTTCTCAATTATATTCTTGTTTCAAAAACAGAATTAAATATTATGGGAGCAGCAGTCTCGGATGCGGTTTCATATGTTATCGTTCTTGCTTCAAATCTTTATATTTTCAGCAAATATTCGGGAATAAAATATGATGTAAATAAAATGATAATAAAGCCTCTCTTATGCGGTGTGGGTGCATATTTTCTAAGCCTTATCACATATAACGCTCTTTTCAGCTTTGAAAACTGCTTTGCCGAGCTTGCCGTTTCGGGCGGTATTTATTGTTTTATTGTTACATTGCTTCTTGTTTTGTCAAAAACTGTTGAATTTTCAGAATTAAAATTCTTACAATATTGTAAAAAAACGGCTTAAATGCTTGCACTTTCAGCGTTTTTATAGTATTATTAATGCGAACAAGTTAATCGTTGAGGTGTTTTTAATTGGCAATCGGTTTTGAAATCAAGGATGAATATAATATTGAAGATTTAATCCGTATTGTTCAGGTTTTAAGAGCACCGGGCGGCTGCCCTTGGGACAGAGAACAAACTCATCAGTCAATAAAAAAGAATTTTATTGAGGAAACCTATGAGGTTATCGAGGCTATAAATAAGGATGATGCCGAGGGGCTTCGTGAGGAGCTTGGTGATGTTTTGCTTCAAGTTCTCCTGCATTGCCAGATGGAAAGCGAAAAAGGGGTTTTTGATTTTAACGATGTTGCAAACGATTTGTGCAAAAAGCTTGTCGTTCGCCATCCTCATGTTTTCGGCGAAAAAAGCGCTCAAAATGAAGCAGAAGCGCTTGAAAGATGGGATGAAATCAAGTTAAAAACAAAAGGAATGAAAAAGCAAGGCGAGGCAATGATAAAGGTTCCCCGTGAATTTCCCGCTCTTATGAGGGCGCAGAAAATTCAGGAAAAGGCGGCAAAGGCAGGCTTCGATTGGAACGATGAAAACGGAGCAATCGAAAAGCTGTTTGAAGAGATTAATGAGTTAAAAACTGCTTTGTCAGGCGGCAATCAGAATGAAATCAGCGACGAAATGGGCGATGTTCTGTTTTCCTGTGTGAATATTTCACGCTTTGCGAAATCAGATGCCGAGGAATCACTCAGCGCTTCAACCGATAAGTTTTTAAGCAGATATTTAATCGTTGAAGAGCTTGCGGAGCAGCGTTGTGTGAATATGAAGCAAGCGTCGATTGAGGTTCTTGATGAGCTTTGGGACGAAGCAAAGATAATAATAGCCGAAAGGCAAAAAAACGGAGGTAGTTCAAATGAATAAGTCAGAACTCATCGCAGCAGTTGCTGCAAAAGCAGATCTTTCAAAGAAAGACGCAGAGGCAGCAGTAAAGGCTGTTATTGATTCTGTATCAGAAGCTCTTGCAGACGGAGACAAGGTTGCTCTTGTTGGCTTTGGCACTTTCGAGGTTAAAACCCGTGCAGCTCGCACAGGTAAAAACCCGCGCACAGGCGAAGCTATCGAAATTCCGGCAGCAAAGGTTCCTTCTTTCAAAGCCGGCGCAGCTCTTAAAAACGCTGTAAAATAATTTCAGCGAAGTCAAAAAGCCGCCACACTCCGTGGCGGCTTAATTTTTATTATTAGGATTGTTTTTATGAGATTAGATAAATATTTAAAGGTTTCTCGAATAATTAAAAGGCGCACGGTTGCCAATGAGGCGTGCGATGCGGGTAAAATTGAGGTAAACGGAAAAATTCAGCGTGCCTCTTACGATGTTAAAATTGGAGATAAAATAACCGTTAATATGGGCGTTCAGCCAAAAAGCTATGAGGTGCTTGAAATTAATGAGCACGCTCTTAAAGAGGAAGCATCAAAAATGTTTAAGGTGCTTTGATATATTAATCATTAAAAGCAATTATTTTTCATATATATTATCGGTGATTTATATGGAAGATAAAAAGGCTCACAGTCTTTTGCTTGAAAACAGAAGCGGCTTGAAAATAAGCGGAATAACCGATATAGGTGCATTTGATGAAGAGGGCGTTGTTGCTTATACGGATTACGGTTGCTTAACAGTCAGCGGAAGCTCGCTTCACATTGAAGAGCTTAATGTTGCAAACGGAATTCTTGAGGTTAAGGGAGAAATAACTGCGCTTGTTTACAGCAGTAAAACATCAAAGGAAAAAAGCGTTTTGAAAAGGCTGTTCAGTGCCTGAAATATTTGCCGTTTTTTTCATTTCGGGAATAATAATCGGAATTGTGTATGATTTGCTTTCCTTTCTGCGCTTTGCTTTTCGGGGAAGGGCAGTTGTTTTTATTCTCGATTTCCTGTTTTTTGTCATTTTTTCCTTTGCTTTCTTTATTCCGCTTCTTGCATATAATAACGGCTCTGTAAGGGCTATGTACTTTACAGTGTATTTGGCAGGCCTTCTCCTTTATCTTGGCTCGGTATATAGATTAACGCTTGGCTTTAAAAGGAAAGCTGCTGATTTTTTGCGTAAGCTGTTTAAAAATGTGTTAAAAATTTTTAAAAAAGTATTGCAATTTATTAAGAGTGTGTATTATAATAAATTTGTTAAGCATTTAACCTTTACAAAAAAGCTTAAAGCAGGTAGTAAAAATGAAAGCGCTTCTTCAAAAAATTAATGAAAACAGAAAATTGCGTCTTGCTTGTATATGTATTCCGCTTGCGGTTATGTTCTTTGCTTGTGCAGGCTTTGTTGCTTCTCAAAGCGCAGATATAAGCCGTCTCAAAAAGCAGGAGGCTGCATACACTCAGCAGCTTGCTCAGCAGCAGGCTGAAAATGAAAAGCTTGAAGCAATTCTTGATTCCGATAATAAGGATGAATATATAGAGCAAAAGGCCCGTGAAAAAGGATATGTTAAATCCGATGAAATCGTTTTTTACGATGTTTCGGGCAGCAGTAATTAAAATGAATAAATCTGCCGAGTTGTGCCTGCGGGCTTTTTCTCGGCTTATTTTTTTGAATAAATAAAATTGTGAAAAGGAATTCGATATGAGAGAAATTAAGGCTTCGGATATAACAAAAGCAGTTGAAGAGCTTGTTATTAAAGCAAATAAAATTCTGCCGTGTGATTTGGTGGAATGTATTTCAGATTGTGAAAGGTGCGAGGATAATCAAACCGCAAAATCCGTTCTCGGAGATTTGCAGGCGAATATTGACGCCGCCTGCGAGCTTGATATTCCTGTTTGTCAGGATACCGGTATGGCGGTTATTTTTGCAGAGATAGGTCAGGAGGTGCATATAACAGGCGGCTCCTTTGAGAATGCGGTTAATAAGGGCGTTTCTCTCGGATACACTAATGGGCTTTTAAGAAAGTCTGTTGTTAAAGATCCGTTTTTTAACCGTGAAAACACAAATGATAACACTCCTGCCGTTATCCACACACGAATTGTTGACGGTGATAAAATTAAAATTACAGCCGCACCAAAGGGCTTTGGAAGCGAAAATATGAGTTCGCTTAAAATGTTTACTCCGAGTGCAAAAAGGGAAGATATTATCGGCTTCGTTGTTGAAGCGGTTAAAAAAGCAGGCTCAAATCCCTGTCCGCCTATTGTTGTCGGAGTAGGTATCGGCGGAGATTTTGAATATTGTGCCTTGCTTGCAAAAAAGGCTCTTTGCCGCCCTGTTTCAAGCAGTAATCCCGATGATAACTATGCTTCTCTTGAAAAAGAAATTCTTGAAAGGGTTAATTCTCTCGGCATAGGTCCGCAGGGCTTCGGCGGAAAAACAACCGCTCTTGCAGTTAATGTTGAAGTGTATCCGACTCATATAGCAGGGCTTCCCGTTTCGGTAAATATCGGTTGCCATGTAACACGCCACGCAGAAAAAGTTTTATAAAAGGAAAAAAATTATGTATTTATATATGACGGCTCCGTGCCTTTTCGGCGTTGAGAGTCTTGTTTCGGACGAATTAAAGCAGATGGGTGCAGAAAATGTCTGTGCAGAAAACGGAAGAGTGTTTTTTGAGGGAGATGAAAGCATTCTTGCCCGTGCTAATATTAATTCACGCTTTGCAGAGCGTATTTTAATTGTGTTAGACAGGTTTAAGGCAACTACCTTTGCGGAGCTTTTTGACAGAGTTAAGCTCATCAATTGGAGCGATTTTATCGGCTCAAAGGATACCTTTCCCGTTAAAGGGTATAGCCTCAACTCCTCGCTTCATTCGGTTCCCGACTGCCAAAAAATTATTAAAAAAGCAGTTGTTGAAAGTCTTAAAGAGGATTACGGTATAGGTTGGTTCGAGGAGAGCGGTCCCGTTCATCAAATTCAGTTTTCAATTATCAAGGATGATGTAACCGTTATGCTTGACACCTCGGGCACGGGGCTCCACAAAAGAGGCTATCGCCCCGAATCAAACGACGCTCCCATTAGGGAAACTCTTGCTGCTGCAATGTGTTCTCTTTCTCATCTTCGCCATTATCACACCTTGTATGATCCGTTTTGCGGAAGCGGAACAATTCTTATTGAGGGTGCAATGCTTGCCCATAATATCGCACCGGGCATTAACCGTAATTTTGAGGTGGACCGTTGGGGCTTTATTCCCGAAAATGTTTGGAAGCAGGAACGGGCAAGATGCCGTGATATTATTAAAACAGACACGGATTTTGCTGCCTTCGGAAGCGATATAGACCCTCGTGCCGTAGAGCTGACTATGATAAACGCAAAAAGAATTAAGGTTGATAAATTTATTCACCCTTCCGTTTGCGATATAAAGAATTTTAAACCGTCAACCGAGAGAGGGACGCTTGTAACAAATCCGCCATACGGCGAGCGTATGCTTGATATAAGAGATGCCGAAGGACTTTATAAAATTATGGGTGAAAAATTTGTTTCCCAAAAGGGCTGGAGCTACGGTATCATTTCTCCCGATGAGGAGTTTGAAAAATGCTTTGGCAAAAAGGCAGATAAGCGCCGTAAGCTATATAACGGTATGATTAAATGCCAATATTATATGTATTTTAAATAGTAAAAAAGGCTTCGGAAACCGATAATTTCCAAAGCCTTTTATTTTATGCACTTTTATTTTTTAGGCTTCATTGCATTGTAAGAGGTTAAAACCGCTTCATCGCTTATGTTACAGCCCATATCCCATATAGAAACCTTTGAAAAAATTTCGTCAAGCACATCAAGCAGCTTTTCCATCGACTCCGCTCCGAGCTTTCGGACAGTCTGCGAAAAAATATTGTATATCGCCTTTGATGTGTCTGCCTTTTTAATGGTGTTTTCCTCGCTTCTCTCAATAAAGCATATTCCCGCAAGCTCAACATTTTCAGGCGTTGAATAATCATATTTACCGCTCCACGGCGTTCCGCAGGCGTAAACCCTTCCGTCAATAATTCTTATTGCAGGCTTGTCGTCGTTAAGGATATATGCTTTGTCCTTAAAATGCTTAAGCCAAAGCTGAGTGTGCGTTGATTTTCCTATTCCGCTGTCGGCAGAAAAGGCATAAGCGTATCCGTCTAAAACAACGCAGGAGGAGTGAAGCAGAATACCGTTAAATTTTATAAGCTCTGTATAAAAATCCTGCCCGGTGAGCATATATTCCCAGTCGTCTGTGTTAAGCTCGGGATGCTCCTTGCAGGCGTTTTTTATCCGCTCCTCGGTTATATCTATAACTATATCAATTTTTTGATTTTCGCTTTGATTGCTTGAAAGATAGGGGATTGCCTGTTTTTTTGTTCGCCCTTTTTCATTTTTTATTTCAACAGTTAATCCTGCAATGTTATATATCGCCACAGCTCATAGCCTTTCAAATGCTTATTTTTCTGCACCTTAACGCAGTTATATTAATTAGTATAAATTATTTAATTATTATAGTCAAGAAACTTTTGTGTAGAACATTTTTTCGAATTTCTGTTGACTTTTTGTTGCAAATTTTATATAATAAAACAAATGTTCGATAGATTGTGCGGTGTTAAAAATGGAAAGAACAATACTTCATATTGACTGCAATAAGTTTTATGCCTCTGTTGAATGTCTGCATAATCCTGAATTAAGGGATAAGCCCGTTGCCGTGGGAGGCAGTCAGGAGGACAGGCACGGAATAATTTTAACAAAAAATGAAATTGCGTCTGCCTACGGAATTAAAACCGCCGAGCCTATATGGCAGGCAAAGCAGAAATGCCGTGATTTAATAGTTGTTCCGCCTAACTTTCCGCTTTATGTCCGTTTCTCCGAAATGGCAAGGAATATTTATAAGGACTATACGGAAAATATTGAGGCATTCGGGCTTGACGAAAATTGGCTTGATGTAACAGGAAGCCGAAAAAGCGGAGAGGAAATTGCGCAGGAGATAAGAGAGCGTGTTAAATTTGAACTCGGAATAACGGTAAGCATCGGCGTTTCGTGGAATAAGATTTTCGCTAAATTCGGCTCCGATTATAAAAAGCCGGATGCCGTAACCGTTATAAATAAGGATAATTACAAGGATATTGTTTGGAAAAGTCCCTGCTCCGATTTGCTCTTCGTTGGCCCTGCAACAACAAGAAAGCTTAATTCCTACGGCATTTATACAGTCGGCGAGCTTGCCTGTGCAGACGCTTCGTTTCTGCGCTCTGTTTTCGGTAAAAACGGAGATGTGCTTCACACCTTTGCAAACGGTCTTGACTCCTCTCCCGTAAGCCGCATAAGTGATGAGCAGGCAATTAAAAGTATAGGAAATTCAACAACAGCTCCTCGCGATATGATAAACGATAACGATGTTAAAACCGTTTTTACCGTTCTTGCCGAAAGTGTTGCAAGGCGGTTGAGAGAGCAGGGAGTGAAGGGGAGAACGGTAACCATAACAGTTAGAGATTGCGATTTAAGAAGCTTCACAAGGCAAACCCGTCTTGCCTGCTGCACAGATATTTCCTCTGAAATAATATCTGCGGCTATGCGGCTTTTTAAAGAAAATTATCACTGGGAAAAGCCCTTGAGAAGCATAGGCGTTTCCGTTTCCGATTTCGGCGAAGAGGTGCTCCAATTCGATTTAAACAAAACAGTTGAAAGGCACGAAAAGCTTGAAAAAATCGAATGTGCCGTTGATGAAATAAGAAGGCGCTTCGGAAGCTTTGCCGTTCAGCGTGCCTCAATGCTTGCAGACACATCCTTGAGCAGCTTCAATCCTCATGATGACCACACGATACATCCCGTTGGATTTTTTAAAGAATATAAGGAGAACAGATTATGATTAAAAAATATGTTGAGGTTTTCGCAAAATTTGACACAGAGGGAAAAATAATTCCCTTTATGATTAGGCTTGACGATGAAAAATATGAGATAGACAGGGTTTGCGATATTCGCCCTGCCGCTTCTCTTAAAAGCGGAGGCGCAGGAATAAGATACACCTGTCGTATAATGGGCTTAACAACCTATCTTTTTCTCGAAGAATCAAAGTGGTTTATAGAGTCTGCCGCCTGCTGATTAAACAAAAAAATAATAATGCAATAATTAAATTCCTTATCTTGTTGCAAAATATTATTAAAAGTGGTAAAATACTTCCATAATTTTATCGGAGGATTATTTATGTCTAAGCTTTATTCAGAATTAACAAGAGAGGAGCTTATTGCGGAAAGGTCCGCTCTTGAAAAGCGCTATAACGAATTTAAGGCAAAGGGCCTTAAACTTGATATGAGTCGAGGAAAGCCGGGTGCCGATCAGCTTGATTTGTCATCGGGAATTAACGATGTTAAGGATTTTATTGAAAACGGAGTTGATTACAGAAATTACGGTATCCTTGACGGAATACCGGAATGTAAAAAGCTTTTTGCAGACCTTATGGGAGTTGAGCCTAAAAATGTTATAATAGGTCCAAACGCAAGCTTAACTCTTATGTTCGATTATATTTCGCAATGCTATACTCACGGCGCAGGCTGTGCTCCTTGGTGCACTCTTGAAAGCGTTAAATTTCTCTGCCCCGTTCCGGGATATGACCGCCATTTCACAATTCTTGAGCATTTCGGAATTGAAATGATTAATATTAAGATGAATGAAAACGGTCCCGATATGGACTCAATTGAGGAATATGTTAAGGATGAAAGCGTTAAGGGCATTATCTGCGTTCCGAAATATTCAAATCCGCAGGGCATAACATTCAGCGATGATGTTGTAAGAAGAATAGCCGCTCTTAAACCTGCCGCAAAGGATTTCAGAATTATATGGGATAATGCTTATTGTATTCACGATTTAGACGATAACGGCGATGAGCTGCTTAATATATTTGATGTTCTTCCCAAATATTCAAATGAGGATATGGTTGTTGAGTTTTGTTCAACCTCAAAAATAACCTTCCCGGGTGCAGGCGTTTCCGCTCTTATTGCAAGTGATAATAATATTGCTTCAATCAAAAAGCGTCTTAATGTGCAAACAATCAGCTATGATAAAATGAATCAGCAGCGCCATGTTAAATTCTTCGGCGATGCAAACGGCGTTCGTAATCATATGAAAAAGCACGCCGCAATTCTTAAACCTAAATTCGATATGGTGCTTCGCCATCTTGATAACGAGCTTTCGGGCAGGGGAATTGCTTCCTGGGTAAGCCCTAAGGGCGGATATTTCATCAGCCTCGATGTGCTTGATGGCTGTGCTAAAAGAGTGGGCGAGCTTTGTAAGGAAGCAGGCGTAACGCTCACAACCGTAGGTGCAACCTTCCCTTACGGAAAGGATGAAAGAGATTCAAATATCCGTATTGCTCCAAGCTATCCTCCTGTTGAGGAGCTTGATTTGGCGGCAGAGCTTCTTTGTATCTGTGTTCGTCTTGCTTCGGTTGAAAAATATCTCGCAAAATAAATTAAAGGGTGAGCGTTTAGGCGCTCACCTTAAATATTATCATTACCATAGAGGATATAAACCGTTATGAAAGCTGCTTTAAATAATAAAACAAAAGGCGTAATTTTTATACTCCTTTCGGCCGTTTGCTTTACGGGTATGAACACATTTGTAAGGCTTTCGGGAGATTTGCCCACTATGCAAAAGGTTTTTTTCAGAAACCTTGTTGCAATGATTTTTGCTTTCATTGCAATTGTTAAGGCGGGAGAAAGCTTTAAGCCGAAAAAGGGAAGTATGAAATATCTTATTTTACGCTCCGTTGTTGGGCTTGCAGGAGTTTTCGGAAACTTTTATGCGCTTGATAAAATTGAGCTCTCAAATGCTTCCATGCTCAATAAAATGAGTCCGTTTTTCGCCTTGATTTTCTCGGCAATATTTATAAAAGAAAAAGTTAAGCCGAAGCAGGCGGTGGCAATTGCCGTTGCCTTTATAGGCGCCCTGTTTATCATAAAGCCAACCTTTTCAAACGAAAATATTATCGCTTCAATGGCAGGCTTTTTGGGTGGTATGTGTGCAGGCGGAGCCTACACCTGCGTTAGATGGCTCGGAATTAAAGGGGAAAACGGAAAGCTTATCGTGCTCTTTTTCTCTGCCTTTTCAACACTTGTAACCGCTCCTTATCTTATTTTAAATTATCATTATATGACGGCTTCGCAATGGCTCTTTTTGATTCTCGCAGGTGTGTGTGCCGCAGGCGGTCAGTTTACAATTACCGCTGCGTACACCTATGCTCCCAGCAGAGAAATCTCCGTTTACGATTATTCGCAGGTTGTTTTTGCGGCAATAACGGGCTTCTTCGTTTTCGGAGATGTGCCGGATTTGTGGTCGTTTTTAGGATATATAATTATCTGTTCAATGGCAATTTGGATGTTCATATACAATAACAGGAATGAAAGCATTAAAAAAGCATAAATTAATCAATATCTTGGTGTAAAGTAAAAATGCTTGCATTTCTCTATATATTGTGTTATAATAACCATCGTTAAAAGCTTTTAAGGGGGTTTTTATTTATGAAATGTCCGTTTTGCGGCTGCGATGAAAGCAAGGTTATTGATTCAAGGCCAACAGATGAAAACGAAAGAATACGCCGCCGCCGAGAGTGTGTTGAATGCGGTAAGCGTTTCACAACCTATGAGGTTATCGAGGATGTTCCGATTATCGTTATCAAAAAGGATAAGAGCCGCGAGGTGTTCGACAGAAACAAGGTTTTAAAGGGTATGCTTCGTGCGTGCGAAAAAAGGCCTGTAACCTCAACAGAGCTTGAATCCGCCATTTCCGAAATAGAAGCCACTCTTCAAAGTGCAACAGACCGAGAGGTAACAAGCGTTCGTATCGGCGAGCTTATTATGGAGAAGCTCCGTGATATTGACGAGGTTGCCTATGTTCGCTTTGCTTCTGTTTATAAGGAGTTTGACTCTGCATCTTCCTTCGTTGAAGAAATCTCAAAGCTTTAATTAAGTATCAAAAAAGGGGCTGTTTTTTTACAGCCCCTTTTGCTTATCCAATGGTGTTAATATTTATATTCTTCTTTATCCTTTCCTGCGGTATAAAAATTATCTATAACAATTCTGTAACGCTCCAAGGCATTTTTAACGGAATCCTCCCAAGAAATATAAATGTTGCTTTGAGCATTTATTCCAACCCGAGAAAGCAGGTCTTTGTTTTTAATAATTTTTTCAGTGCAGTCTGCAACGGAAAGCGCATCCTCCTTGCAAAGAAATCCCGTTTCGCAGTCTGTTATGCCCTCGGAGGCACAGCTTCCGTCAACAAGAAGCGCAGCTGTTGCCGTTGCCGCAGCCTCACGAACAACAAGCCCGTTTGTGTCAAAAACAGAGGGGAAAACAAGCAGATCCGCCGCCGCATAATAAAGGCGAAGCTCATTTCTGTCAAGTATCTGCCCTGTGAAAATAACATTTGAATCAAGCATTTCTCTGCGTGCATATCTCTTAACGGCGTTTTCATCGGGCCCCGTTCCAATCATAAGCATGCGAAAATCAACATTGCGCTCTTTAAGTATTTTGCAGGCGTCAAGAATGATTTTAATATTTTTGTACCACATCATTCTGCCAACGAAAATAAGGATTGGCACACCGAACGGAATGTTGTGCTTTCTTCTGATTATATCCTTATCGTCATCTGAAAAATTGCTTATCGGCAGGTCGCAGCCGTTAGGCATAATTATATAGTCGCCCGTGTAGCCAACCCTGCGCAGAGAATCAACCGTTCCCTTGCTTGTAACCCAAACCTCATCGGCGCTTTTAATGTTGTTTAAAAGAAAGCCGTAAGCCCTGTGTTTAAGCGGATAAAACGGTATTCTTGATTCAAAATCGTATTCGTATTTTGTGTGATATGTCAGTATTTGAGGAATTCTTTTTATCCTGTTTACTCTTCTGAAAAAATAGCTTGTTGCTATCGGGCAGTGAGAGTGAAGAATATCAAAATTCATATTTATAATATCTTCGCTGAATTCTCTCTTGAATGGCCAGCCAACAGGATAGCCCTCTCCGAAGGTGAAAAGGCTTTTGTATCTGTATATTTGATATTTATATTTATAATCCTCTTGATTTGGATTTTTCGGAGTAACTATAACCGCTTCGCCCAAGCCGTTGTTGATAATATCGGCATAGCATTTTGCAACGGTGCTTATTCCGTCTATCGTGGGCGGAAAGGCTTCTGTTCCTATTGCGGTTTTAAGCTTATCGTTCATCAAAACAAGTCCTTATTATTTTTTTGTTAATATACCACATTTAATAGCCTTTGTAAATCTTATTTAATAAATTAAATAATTTGTTAATAAAAGTGTTGATTAAATGCACTGTTTTATTATATAATAAATATACCTTTGGAATTATATAGTTATTTTAGTAATTTTTATAAATATTTAAAGGGGGCATAGCCTTGTCAGAGCAATATTCCGTTTCTCTTCAAAAAATTATAGAGGCACACGGGCTTGAAACGGTTTATCTTCCGAAAAGCGCAGAAGAAATCCTAATAACAACTAATGAGGTAAACAGACCGGGAATAGTTCTTTCGGGATTTACCGATTATTTTGATCCTCTTCGAATCCAAATTTTAGGATGGACAGAGCTTGGATATCTTCAAAATCTTTCGGATGCCGAAAGGGATAAGGCTATCTGCAATCTGTTAAAGCTTCATCCTGCCGCCGCTGTGCTCACAAGAGGCTTGGAGATTTCCGATAATTTTCTTGCTAAGTTTGAAGAGTATCAGGTTCCTTTGTTAAGAACAGAGGAGGAAACCTCTCCGTTTCTTGCAAATCTTATTCAGTATTTAAACACAAATCTTGCTCCCCGCATAACTCGACACGGCGTTTTGTGTGAGGTTTACGGCGAAGGCGTCCTTATAGTAGGAGAAAGCGGAGCGGGAAAATCCGAAACAGCCGTTGAGCTAATTAAAAGAGGCCACCGTCTTATAGCGGATGACGCAGTTGAAATCAGAAAAACAGATGCTCACACACTAATAGGCTCATCTCCCAATAATATTCGCCATTTCATTGAGCTGCGCGGCATAGGTATTATAAACGCACGCAGGCTTTTCGGTATGGGCTCCGTTAAGGATACCGAAAAAATCAATATGGTTATTCAGCTTGAACCATGGGAATCAGGCAAGGCTTACGACAGATTAGGCCTTGATAATGAATACACAAAAATTCTTGATGTTAAGGTTCCGGTTATAACCGTTCCCGTAAATCCCGGAAGAAACCTTGCGGTTATTATTGAAACGGCGGCTATGAATAACCGTCAAAAGAAAATGGGCTATAATGCCGCAAGAGAGCTTATGATAGGCCTTGGTATGGACGATTTGGAGCCGGGCGAAAATGAGCTTGAAATATGGCATAATTCTTAATGCCGAAAATCAGTGATTAATTCAAATTTATATATAAAAGCAAAGGAGTAACTTATGTTAAGTATAGGTATTGACCTTGGAGGAACAAATATTGTTGCCTCCGTTGTAAATGAAAAGTATGAAATTCTCGGCACGGGCAAGCTTCCCACTGCAACGCCCAGAAGCGCAGATGAGATTTTTGACGATATCGCACAGGCGTGCAAAAATGCTATGGCAGAGGCAGGCGTTGAATTAAGCGATATTTCATCAGTCGGAATGGGAACTCCCGGAACAGTGAACGGCGACGGAGTTATTGAGTTTGCAAATAATCTCGGCTTTAATAATGTTCCTGCAAGAGATATGATTAAGGAAAGGCTCGGCGATATACCCGTTTATGTTGATAATGACGCAAACTGTGCCGCACTCGGCGAGGCTTATGCAGGATGCGGAAACGGCGCAAAGGATTTTGTTGCCGTAACCCTCGGAACAGGCGTTGGCTCGGGCGTTATTATTGACGGTAAAATCGTTTCGGGCGTTAACTATGCGGGCGGAGAATGCGGCCATATGGTTATTATGGTTGACGGTGAGGCTTGCTCCTGCGGAAGATACGGCTGTTGGGAGGCTTATGCTTCCGCAACTGCTCTTATTCGCCAAACAAGAGCCGCAATGGAGGCAAATCCGAATTCAGTTATGCACGAGCTTGCCAAAAAAGAGGGCAAGGTTAGCGGCAGAACGGCGTTTGACGCTATGAGAATGGGAGATATAGCAGGTATAAATGTTGTTAATAACTATATAAAATATGTTGCCTGCGGCCTAATTAATATTGTAAATGCACTTCAACCTGAAATAATCTGCGTAGGCGGCGGTATCTGTAATGAAGGGGAAACTCTTATGAAGCCTTTGCGCCGTTTCGTTCAGGCAGAAAGATATTCAATTCACAGTAAAATTCAAACTAAAATTCTTAAAGCCGAGCTCGGAAATGATGCAGGTGTTATCGGTGCCGCTCTTTTAGGCTCTGTTAAGTAACGGTGATGTTTTGGAACAGTTATTAAAAAAGCTTAATGAATTAAATATAAAGCATATCGAAAACGAGCCTATGGCAAATCGCACAACATTTAAGGTCGGCGGCAACGCAAGGGTTATGGCTTTTCCGAAAAACGAAGAGGAAATAATTTCCATTATCAATTCCTGCAATGAAAATGCAGTGCGCTTTATTGCAGTGGGCAACGGCTCAAATCTTCTTGTTTCAGATAAAGGCATAGATGCCTGCGTAATCTGTCTCGGAAAGGATTTTTCGCAAATCCGCCTTGTTGATGACGAAACTGTTTTCGCCGAAAGCGGTGCGTCTTTAATGAAGCTTTGCCGCTTTGCTCTTGAAAACGGTCTTTCAGGACTTGAATTTGCATACGGTATTCCCGGCTCCTGCGGCGGTGCGGCATTTATGAATGCGGGCGCTTACGGCGGAGAAATGAAGGACGCTCTTGAAAAATGCACTCATATAACCAAAAACGGAGAAAGGGGAGAGCTTTCGGGAGAAGCGCTTAAGCTTTCGTATCGAAAATCCGCCTATTCTTCAAACGGCTCGGTTATAACAGGATTGTATTTAAAGCTTAAAAAGGGCAATAAAGAAGAAATAAAAGCAAAAATGGAGGAGCTTATTCAGCGCAGGCGTGATAAGCAGCCGCTTGAATATCCAAGTGCAGGCTCAACCTTTAAAAGACCTCCCGGTTATTTTGCGGGTGCACTGATTGAGGAGTGCGGACTTAAAGGAAAAACTGTCGGCGGAGCGCAGGTCAGCGAAAAGCACGCAGGCTTTGTTATCAATAAAGGCTCGGCAACCTGCGATGATATTTTAAAGCTCTGCAAAATTTGCAGTGATGAGGTATATAAGCAAAAGGGCGTAAGGCTCGAAATGGAGATAAGGGTAACGGAATAATGATTAGAGAACAAAAGGAATTAGTAATTATAACAGGACTTTCAGGTGCAGGAAAATCAACTGCAATCGGCTTTATGGAGGATATAGGCTATTATTGCATAGATAATATGCCTCCCGTTTTGATTTCAACCTTTCTTGATATTCTTTCAAAGCATCAGGATTACAGTAGGATTGCAATTGTTGTTGATATTCGCTCAACCGAAAAGTTTGATGAAATAATTAAATGTCTTAACGAGGCAGAGCGATATGATTATGATGTTAAGGTTGTTTATCTTGACATAAAAACCCATATTGCGCTTAAAAGATATAAATTAACAAGAAGAAAGCATCCGTTTGCCGATAGGTTTAACGGCGATATTGAAGCTTCGCTTGAATATGAAAAGAAAATTATGCTTCCTTTGCGTTCAAGAGCGGATTTTATTATCGACAGCTCTGATTTAACCGCTAATCAACTAAGAACAAGATTAACTCAAATTCTTGTCGGCGACGATAAGGATATTATGAATATCCATGTTGAATCCTTCGGATTTAAGCACGGTATTCCCAACGAGGCTGATTTTGTTATTGATGTTAGATGCTTGCCTAATCCATATTGGGTAGAAAATTTAAGAACAAAAACAGGTCTTGACCAAGAGGTTCGGGATTATGTTTTCTCCTTCCCCGAGTCAAAAAAGCTTCTTGAAAAGCTGATTGATATGCTTGATTTTCTTAATCCGCTTTACATAAAAGAGGGCAAAAGTCAAATCGTTTTTGCAATCGGCTGCACGGGCGGAAATCATCGCTCCGTTGCAATTGCAGAGGCGCTTAAAGAGCATTTTGAAAACAAATGGGATAATGTTTCGGTAAATCATCGTGATATAAACAGGAGCTAAGGGTAAAACAAATGTCTTTTTCAATGCAGGTTAAAAACGAGCTCGTTAAAAAGGAATATGAAAAAGGCTGTTGCAAAAGGTCTTTGTTTTACGGAATGTGTATCTTCGGAAAAAGCTTTTCAAGGTCAAGCGTGTCTCTTCAATCCGAAAATGAAGAGGTTGCCCTGCTTTATAAAAGCCTTTCAAAATCGCTTTTTAATATAGAATGTGAAATAAAAAAATCGCCGCACGGAAGAAATTACACCGTCTTTGTTCCCAATAAAACAGATTGTGTTAAGCTTCTTAAATATTTCGGGCACGACGGTATAGGAAGTATAAGAATAAATCATAATAATTTTGACTGCGAGGAATGTGTTAATGCCTTCACGGCAGGCGCATTCCTTTCCTGCGGAACTCTTTCGGATCCCAAAAAGGATTATCATCTTGAATTTACGGTGCCGTATCTTAACCTTTCTAAAAGCCTTTTTACGCTTCTTGACGAAATGGAGCTTAACCCGAAATATACAAACAGAAAGGGATATAATGTTGTTTATTTCAAGGAAAGCGAAGCAATAGAAAGCTGCCTTTATATTATGGGCGCCTCCTCCGCTATGTTTGAAATGATGAACATTAAAATAGTTAAGGATTTCAGAAATAAGGCAAACAGGCAGGCAAACTGCGAAACGGCTAATATTAATAAAATGGTTAATGCCGTTGCGGTTCAGCTTAAAGCAATTGAAAAAATTTGGAGCAAAAAGGGCACGGAATATCTGCCTCAGTCGCTTCAGCAGGTTGCTCGGTTAAGATATGATAATCCCGATTTAAGCCTTTCGGAGCTCGCTTTGCTATGCGATCCGCCTATGAGCAGAAGCGGGATAAACCACAGATTAAAAAGAATTGTTGATATTTCAAATGATTTGTAAAAGGAATTAATAATATGTTTACTCATTTGCATCTGCATACGGAATTTTCTCTGCTTGACGGCGCCTGCCGTATCAAGCAGCTTGTTTTGCGTGCAAAGGAGCTTGGTATGCAGTCTCTTGCTATTACCGATCACGGTAATATGTACGGGGCTGTTGATTTTTATAAAGCGTGTAAAGCCGAGGGCATAAAGCCGATTATCGGTTGCGAGGTTTATGTTGCTCCTCGCACAAGATTTGATAGGGAAAAGGTGCTCGATAAGGAGTATAATCATCTTATCCTGCTTTGTAAAAACGAACAGGGCTATAAAAATTTAATAAAGCTTGTTTCTCTTTCCTTTACGGAGGGCTATTATTATAAGCCGAGAATAGACAGGGATATTCTTGAAAAATACCACGAGGGACTTATATGCCTGTCTGCCTGTCTTGCAGGAGAAATTCCTCAAAGGCTGTTAAGTATGGATTATGAATCCGCGAAGGAAAATGCACTTTGGTATAATTCCGTTTTCGGAAACGGAAATTATTATCTTGAGGTTCAGGATCACGGTCTGCCCGAGCAGAAAACAGTTAAGGAGGGCTTAAAGCGTCTTTCAAAGGAAACAGGTATTCCGCTTGTTGCAACAAATGATGTTCATTATATCGAGCAGGAGGACAGTAAGGTTCAGCAGGTGCTCATCTGCATTGCAACAAACCATATTATCGGCGAGGATACAGGGCTTGAATTTCATTCAAACGAGTTCTATCTGAAATCCGAGGAAGAGATGAAGTCTCTTTTTTCCGATATTCCTAATGCAGTTGAAAACACAGCAGCTATTGCCGAAAAATGCTCGTTTGATTTTGAGTTCGGCAACACAAAGCTTCCTTATTTTGAAATTGAGGGCTCGATGAGCCATTTTGATTATTTTAGAGATAAGTGCTTTAAAGGCTTATACGAAAGATATGATAATCCGCCCGAGGAATATATAAATCGGCTTGAATATGAGCTTTCAACGGTAGAGAAGATGGGCTACACCGATTATTATCTTATCGTTGCGGATTTCGTTTCGTTCGCAAAAGAAAAGGGCATTCCCGTCGGCCCGGGCAGAGGCTCCGGTGCAGGCTCCATTGCCGCCTATTGCATAGGGATAACAGATGTTGATCCTATGAAATATAATCTTCTTTTTGAAAGATTTTTAAATCCCGAAAGAGTTTCTATGCCCGATTTTGATATAGATTTCTGCTATGAGCGCAGGCAGGAGGTTATTGATTATGTTACTGAAAAATACGGCGCAGACCATGTTGCCCAAATCGTAACCTTCGGAACACTCCAAACAAGAGCCGCTATCCGAGATGTCGGCAGGGCAATGGGAATGCCGTATGCTTCGGTGGATGCCGTTGCAAAGCTTGTGCCGAATGATTTTAAAATAACTATTGATGAGGCGGTTAAAAAGTCAAAGGAGTTAGGCTTGCTGATGGAGGAAAATCCGCAGGTCAACGAGCTTATAAATACCGCAAGAAAGGTTGAGGGGATGCCCAGAAACACCTCAACTCACGCCGCAGGTGTTGTTATAACCCGAGATCCCGTTTGCGATTATGTTCCGCTTGCAACCAATGACGGACTTGTTGTAACGCAGTATATAATGACAACCCTTGAAGAGCTCGGTTTGCTTAAAATGGATTTCCTTGGATTGAGAACCTTAACCGTTATAAGCGACGCTTCAAGAAATGCAGGAATAGATATTGAAAAAATATCTATCGAAGACCCCGAGGTTTATAAGCTTTTCGCAAGGGGGCAAACCGAGGGAGTTTTTCAGTTTGAATCAAGCGGTATGAAGCAAATGCTTATGAATTTGAAGCCAACAAGGCTTGAGCATCTTATTGCCGCTAATTCGCTTTACCGCCCCGGTCCTGCAAAGCAGATAGACACCTTTGTTGAAAATTCTCATCACCCTGAAAAAATACATTATGACACACCGCTTTTAAAGCCTATTCTTGAAGATACCTTCGGCTGTATAGTTTATCAGGAGCAGGTTATGCAGATTTTCCGTGCCCTTGCAGGATATTCTTACGGCAGAGCCGATGTTGTTCGCCGTGCGATGAGCAAAAAGAAAAAGGATGTTCTTGAAGCGGAGCGCATAACCTTTATAAACGGTTGCGCAAAAAATAATATAAGCAAGGAAACAGCAACGGGAATATTTGATAAAATTTCCGAATTTGCAAAATATGCCTTTAATAAATCTCACGCCGCCTGCTATGCTCTTGTGGCATACAGAACGGCTTATCTTAAAAGATATTATCCGGCGCAGTTTATGGCGGCACTTTTAACCTCTGTTCTTGATTCGTCAAATAAGGTTGCACGCTATATTGCAGAAAGCAAACGCCTCGGATTAAAGCTTGCCGTTCCCGATGTGAACACCTCTATGAAGGGCTTTTCCGCAAATGGAAATATGATAAATTATGGCTTGCTCGGTATAAAAAACTTAGGCTCCGAATTTATAAACGATATAATCAAAGAGCGAGAAAACGGAGCATATAAGGATTTATTCGATTTTTGTTCAAGGCTTCAAACAAGCCATTTTAACAGGCGTGCCGTTGAAAGCCTCATAAGAAGCGGAGCACTTGATTCTCTCGGTGCAAACAGGCGCCAAATGCTTCAAGCCCTGCCTGCGCTCGTCAGCAATCTTGAAGAGCACAGAAGAAAAACAATGTACGGTCAGGTGGGCTTTTTTGAGCTCGGCGCAGACGATTCGTTCGGCATTGAATTTGAGCTTCCGCAGGTTGATGAGTTTCCAAAGGCAGAGCTTCTCAAAATGGAAAAAGAAATGACGGGGCTTTATCTTTCGGGCCATCCGCTTGATAGGTATTCAAGCCTTATTGAAAGCCTCGGCTATGCTCAAACCGCCGATTTGCTTGAAGCAGGCAAAAGCGAGCTTGCAGAATATAAGGACGGAGATTTTGTAACCGTTTGCGGAATTATAACCCATATAACCGTTAAGCAAACACGAAACGGTCAGAATATGGCGTTTGTAACAATTGAGGATATGCTCGGTTCAATTGAAATTATCGTTTTTCCAAAGGTTCTTCAAGCCTGTAATCAGTATATCGTTTCGGGCGGAGTAATAACGGTTATCGGCTCACTTTCGGTTGAAGAAGAAAAGGAGCCAAAGGTTCTTGCAAATGTAATTGAGGGTGCTCCGAATAGTAGCAGCAAGCCCGTTGTGAAGCACTCAAAAAATCAAGCACCTGTCAGCTATTATGATAAAAATAAAAAGGAAGCGGAAATTCACAAAAGCGCAAAAAGCAAAAAGTGCGGTCTTTATTTAAGGTTTAATTGTGCATCTGATAAAAATATTAATAAAGCAAAAATAATAACCTCTATTTTTGAAGGCGATTTACCCCTTTATTTCTATTATCTTGATGAAAAAAGATATGAGAAAATGAAAAGCGAGGATTTCGTATCGGTAAATAAAACCATGCTTGATGAGCTCAAAAGGCTTCTCGGAAACGAAAATGTTGCGCTTATTGATTGAAAAACCGTATATATCTTGACTTTTGTGCCGTTTTTGAGTAAAATATCTTATTAGTGTTTGGAAAACATTTACGAAATTAGATAATTTTATTCACTGTTATGTGAGGAGGATTTTATTATGAAAACTATTGCAGTTTTAACAAGCGGCGGAGACGCCCCCGGAATGAATGCTGCGGTTCGTGCAGTTGTAAGAACTGCCTGCGTAAACGGAATTAGGGTTCTCGGCGTTATCAGAGGCTATAACGGTCTTATTAACGGCGATTTTGTTGAGCTTGATCTTCGCTCTGTTTCCGATATTATCCACAGAGGCGGAACAAAGCTTTACAGCGCACGCTCTGTTGAGTTTGCAACAGAGGAGGGTATGAGAAAGGCAATACGCACCTGCCAGGAAAACGGTATCGAGGGTGTTGTTGTTATCGGAGGAGACGGATCGTTCAGAGGCGCCCGTGATTTAAGCGAAAGAGGAATTCCGTGCGTTGGTATTCCCGGCACAATTGATAACGATATTGCCTGTTGTGATTATACTATCGGATATGATACCTGCCTTAACACCATTATGGAGTGTGTGGATAGAGTAAGAGACACAACAGAATCTCACGACCGTTGCACAGTTGTTGAGGTTATGGGCCGCCGTGCAGGTTATCTTGCACTTAACGCAGGCATTGCAGTAGGAGCAACCTCAATTCTTATCCCCGAAATTCCATTCGATATTCAAAGAGATGTTATTGAAAGAATGCAGCGCACCCAAAGAACAGATAAAAAGCATTTCCTTATCGTTGTTGCAGAGGGTGTTGGCATTGATGTAACAGAACTTGCAAAGGAAATTCAGGCAAAAACAGGCGTTGAATCCCGTGCATGTATTCTCGGTCATATTCAGCGAGGCGGCTCGCCAACTGTTCAAGACAGAGTTATGGCAACCCGTATGGGCCACTATGCAGTTAAAAATCTTCTTATGAACAATATCGGAAACCGTGTTGTTGCCTCAAATCACGGCGATGTTGTTGATTATGATATTTTTGAAGCGCTCAATATGAAAAAGCATATTGACGAAAAGCTTTATCAAATCGCAATGGATGTTTCCATTTAATTTTCGATTTTTGAATTAAGTATTTTGTTATCCATACTACCGCTAAATCAATACCTCCATATAAAAATAAGGACTACGAGTGTAATACTCATAGTCCTTTTTGACTGTTTCTCTTATTTAATTATTCTTATATCGTAATGAGTGTTCCATTTATGACCGCAGTGTTCGCAGAAACACATAGCATCGTTAGAATCAAAGCCTGCGGTATACCTGCTGCCTCTAATTCTGAATAAGTTACCCCAAAAAGCCTCTTGCCAGTTATAACCTTTTCTGTAAATCTTAACAGAATGACTACCACAACGAGGGCAGATGCTCGTTTTATCTTTCTTAAACTGCTCTTTTATAACTTTTCTCTTGCTCTTGTTCGTAACCTTTTCTCTCGTTATCTTTATGAGAGGTATCGGCTCGGCGCAATAAGGGCAGTTTACGGCATTTTCCGGTACTGACTGTTTGCAATGAGGGCAAACGCTTACTCTTTCAAACCGTGCATCCTCCTGCTTTCGTGTAAATGGACTTGTCGCCGTAGCGAGTTTTGACATAGCACTCGCAAGACTGCCGTCAGCATCGTTATAAACAACCTCTCGCTTTTCGATATAAGCGTTTTCTACCGCAGCACCACATACATTACAGAATTTTGAGCCGTCAGAAATATCTGCTCCGCAATGATTACATTTCATAATCACACCTCCAAAATAGCCTCGTGAACACCCTTAACCCAGTCCATTGTCTTACCGTATTTATACATACCCTGATATAAAGGCTTATTCTCTCGGATTGCTTTGATATGAGAGGGATAAAACCTTTTACCGGAGCGAGTTTTATATCCGTTTTCGTTAAGCCAGTCAGCGGTATCTTGCAAGGTAGCTCCGTCATTCCACATAGAGAACACCTTTTTTACCATTATAGCCTCATCTTCACGGATAATCAAGCAACCGTTTTCTATCTTATAGCCGTAAGGACATCTGCCACCGCTATAACCGCCGCAGGCCGCCTTAATGCTCCTGCCCTTGCTGGTACGGAGAGCAATATTCTTACGCTCCTGCTCTGCTACGAACTGTAACAATGCACGATAGATATTCGCCATCTCGTTGCCCTCGGCAAAGCTCTCCTCGGTAGAGAGTAACTTAATGTTTTTCTTTTCGAGAGTATACAGGTAATAGAAATAGAGCTTAGTATCACGAGCAAGCCTATCGTTCTTAAATATGATAACCGCCTCGAACGGAGGATTAGTAACATCTCCGTAGAGAATATCGTTTAATGCAGGGCGGTCATCCTTTGCTCCACTCATTTTATCTATTTTCCAATCAACAATATTATATCCATTGTTATTAGCGTAGAGGAGAATAGACTGTTTTTGTGCATCGATACCGAATCTATCGTCTGCTGCCTGCTCCTCGGTGCTAACTCTGATATAACCTATTGCGTTCTTAAACTGTGTCATAACGACAACTCCTTTCGTTACAATTACTATAACATAGGTTTTTGTAAATGTCAATAGGTTTTTGTAATATCTTCCTTTTTATTTTCGTTTGTGGTCGGAGGACTCACCCAGCCGCTCCGGTGGCCATATATCCCCCCCCACACCCTGCGCCACTCAGAAGCTCCGCAGCCGGTACCGCTCGGCATCAGGTAGGCAGGGCGACCGCCCTCCTGTAAAAGAAATTACAATAAATTTTAAAATTATTTAAACAGTCCTGCTTTTTTGCAGGACTGTTTATTTTTTTTGCAAATTTTTGCTTTTTTTACTTGTTATTAATGCGGATATAATAATTAAAAAGGCTTTTAAAGGGTGGTTTTATGAGAAAATTTATTCGCATTGCAGACGGAGCTATCGCTTCATTTCTTGTTGTTATTTTTGCATTTGTTATTTACGGCAATGCCG
>UQSH01000006.1 GCA_900543795.1 uncultured Oscillospiraceae bacterium
CATCTGCCGCACGGTTCTTTTTGAAAGGGGTTTTACTGTTGTTACCTCTTATTTGTTTCCAAACATCTTTTCATATTCCGGTGTTCCATCCAGTGTAGCGAAGTAATCCTTCGGGGTTTCTGCGCGGCGGATGACTTCAAAGCTGCCGTCCTCTTTTAACAGAACCTCTGCAGATTTTAATTTTCCGTTGTAGTTGTATCCCATGGAAAATCCATGTGCGCCGGTGTCGTGGATGAAGAGGAGGTCTCCGACTTCCACTTCCGGAAGCATGCGGTCGATCGCGAATTTATCGTTGTTCTCGCACAGGGAGCCTGTTACGTCATATTTGTGGTCGTACGGCTGATCTTCTTTTCCCATCACGGTGATGTGGTGGTAAGCGCCGTACATAGCCGGTCTCATCAGGTTGACCGCGCAGGCGTCGCAGCCGATGTACTCTTTGTAGATGTGTTTCTGATGGATGGCGCGGGTAACGAGTCCGCCGTATGGTCCCATCATAAAACGGCCCATTTCCGTGTAAATTGCAACATCGCCCATGCCGGCCGGAACGAGAACTTCATCGTACACTTTATGTACACCCTCGCCAATCACGCGGATGTCATTGCCTTCCTGATCCGGTTTGTACGGAATTCCGACGCCGCCGGAAAGATTGATGAATTTAATCTTCACGCCCGTCTCTTTCTGCAGCTTTACAGCCAGCTCAAACAGTGTTTTTGCCAGAACCGGGTAGTAATCATTGGTTACGGTATTACTTGCAAGGAAGGAATGGATGCCGAACTCTTCTGCCCCTTTTGCCTTCAGAATGCGGAATGCCTCAAAAATCTGCTCGGTTGTCATACCGTATTTTGCGTCTCCGGGATTATCCATAATTGAATTGCTGATTTTGAAAACTCCTCCGGGGTTATAACGGCAGCTCATTTTTTTCGGAAGCCTTCCGCAAGCCTTTTCAACCGCTTCGATATGAGTTATATCGTCAAGATTGATTATTCCGCCTAAATCGTTGCAGTATTTAAATTCCTCATAAGGAGTGTCATTTGAGGAAAACATAATGTCATCGCCAACTGCACCGATTGCCTTTGAAAGCATAAGCTCGGTTTTTGAAGAGCAGTCGCATCCGCAGCCGTACTCACGAAGAATATTGATTAAAAAAGGATTTGGCGTAGCCTTTACTGCAAAGTATTCTTTATATCCCTTATTCCAAGAAAAAGCTTTTTTTAGATTTTCTGCATTTTCTCGTATCCCCTTTTCATCATAAATGTGAAAAGGAGTTGGATATTTTTTAATAATTTCCTGTGCTTTTTCCTTTGAAAGAAAAGGTGTTTTTTTCATATTATCCTCCTATTTTTCAAGCGCATTTTCGATAATGCGTTTTATCTCTTCAACGCCCTCCCCTGTTACCGAAGAAAACGGTATAACAGGATAATCGGGGTTTTCTAATTCATTATTTATTAATTCCTTTTGAATAGCATATTCCTTTTTCTTTAACTTATCGCATTTAGTTAAAACAACCGCAAAGGGAATTTCAAACTGCTTTAAAAAAGAAATCATAGCCATATCATCGGCAGGTGGCTTATGCCTCATATCTATAAGTTGAACAACAAGGCGTATATCCCTATTGCTTTGGAAATAACCCTCCATAAGCTCTGCGAAGCGCTGCTTTTCCGCTTTTGGAATTTTTGCATAGCCGTAGCCGGGTAAATCAACAAAGCGCTGACCGTCAACATTATAAAAATTAACAGTAACGGTTTTTCCGGGAACAGAGCTGACACGGGCTAAATTCTTTCTGTTGAAAAGCTTGTTCAGCAATGAGCTTTTACCAACATTAGACCTGCCTGCAAAGGTTATTTCGGGCTTGTCTGCCATTGGCAGCTGTGCCGATATGCCGAATGCCCTTTCAAATTCTGCTTTATTAAAATTCATAGCTATTGCGTTACCGCATTTGAGCGGGATGGCGTCTCCTTATTTCTGATAATTGAATTAATCTTGACGGGCTTTGGAACAGAGCAAAGTGCAATCGGCATCAGCTCGTTAAAATCGGAAACAGAAACGAAATTTAAGCTGCCTTTAACCTCATCTGATATTTCTGCTAAATCCTTAACATTTTCATTTGGAATAATTACGGTTGTGCATCCCGCTTTATATGCCGCCATGCTCTTTTCTTTGAGTCCGCCGATTGCCAGAGCGTTTCCTTTCAGGCTAATCTCTCCCGTCATTGCAACATCTCTTTTAATCGGAATTCCCGTTAGCTCCGAAACAATTGCACAGGTTATTGCAAGTCCTGCCGAGGGGCCGTCCTTCGGTATTGCAGATTCCGGGGCGTGAATATGTATGTCCTTATTTTTGTAAAATTCCTCGTCTATGCCAAAATCGGCTGCACGAGAGCGAACATAGGAAACCGCTGTTTTTGCGCTTTCCTTCATAACATCTCCAAGGTTGCCCGTTAACTCTATTTTTCCTGTTCCGTTGAGTGCGGACACCTCAATCGGAAGAAGCGTTCCGCCTACCCTTGTCCACGCAAGACCGTTTACCGTTCCAACCGAATCCTTTGCGGGGATTTTATCGGAGGTATATTTTTTCGGTCCTAAAAATTCCTCAATGTTCTTATCTGTTACTTTAACGGATTTCTGTCCGTTTTCAAGTAAAACAGAGGCTTTTCTGCAAATTGAGGCAATGTTTTTTTCGAGATTTCTTACACCTGCCTCACTTGTGTAGCTTTCAATAAGACAGTAAATTGCCTCATCGGAAATTTTAAGTTCTCTTGCTTTAAGAGAATGCTTTTTCATTTCCTTTTTGATAAGATGATCCTTTGCAATATGGAATTTTTCATCCTCCGTGTAGGAATTAAGCTCGATTATTTCCATACGGTCAAGCAACGGTGCGGGAATGGTTGAGGTATCGTTTGCCGTTGTTATGAACAAAACCTTACTTAAATCAACGGGAAAGTCAATATAATGATCTACAAAGCTAAAGTTTTGCTCGGGGTCAAGTGCTTCGAGAAGAGCAGATGCAGGATCGCCCTTATAATCGTTGCCAACTTTATCAATTTCATCAAGCAAAATTATAGGATTCATCGATTTGCTTTTTATAACCGCTTCAATAATTCTGCCGGGCATTGCACCTATATATGTTCTTCTATGGCCTCTTATTTCCGCCTCGTCGTGAATACCTCCGAGCGCAATGCGAGCATAGCTTTTATTCATACTCCTTGCAAGGCTTTTTACAATTGAGGTTTTACCAACTCCGGGAGGGCCTGCAAGACAGAGTATTTGACCGGAATAATCAGGATTTCTCTTAAATACAGCAAGCGATTCAATGATTCTTGTTTTTACCTTGTCAAGAGAATAATGCTCTTTATCAAGAATTTTACGGCTTTTTTCAAGGTTGATTGATTCCTTTGAATAAATGCCGAACGGAATTTCAAGGCATTTATCAAGATAATTCCTTACCACGGTAGCTTCGTGTGAGCCCTGCGGCATTTTCATAAGCTTAACAGCCTCTGCATTTAATTTATCCTTAATTTCCTGTGAGCAATTAAGCCTTTCAATTTTTTCTTTATATTCCTCTGCTTCTTCAATGGGGTTTTCAGCTTCTCCCAAAACCTCGCAGATAACCTTCATTTCCTCACGCAGATAGTATTCGCGTTGATTTTTATCAATACTGTTCTGCACTTTTTCATGAATTTCATTTTCAATTTCAAGAGTTGCATTTTCTTTATTTAGCAAAACATAAAGCTTTGCAAGTCTGCTTGATACGGACAGAGATTCAAGAATAATTTGCTTTTCCTCAAATTCAAAAAAAGAATTGGAGCATATAAAATCGCAAAGCTTGCCCGCATCTGCTTCGGACATAACCTTAACCTTAACATCATTTGAAATTTTCGGCATATATGAAGCGTAACGCTCAAATTCCTTTTTTAAGCCTCTGAAATATGCAGTTTCCTCGTTATCCTTTAACGGTGCTTCCTCTTCAAGCACAAAAACATTACCCATAATAAATGGCTTTGTTTGAGAAAAAGCCGCAAGACTTGCTCTCTGCTCTCCCTCAACAACAACACGCAAATTATCGGAATTAGGTATTTTAATCATCTGCTTGATACTGCAAACAACTCCGATATTATATAAATCGTCGAAGCTCGGATCGTCAACAGAAGGGTCCCTTTGACAAACAAGAAAAACCTTGTTTGAAGAGTTCATTGCGTTTTTCAATGCGGCAACGCTCTTTTTTCTGCCAACATCAAAATGAAGAACCATTTCGGGAAAAACAACAAGTCCTCTTAAAGGAATAACGGGAACATCTATGTAATTTTCCGTAAATTCAAAAGTATTCATAACCATCACCTAAAAACAATTGATAGTATTATAATATATAAATAAATAAAAGGCAAGTATTTAAACCTGCCTTTTATGTCATATTATGCATTTTTTAAGTCGGAGGCACGCAAAACCTTTGCCTGTTTAGACGGATTTCGAAGAATTATCGGCTCTGCGGAGCTTCTTACGGTATCCTCTGTTATGATAACCTTTTCAACAGTAGAATCGCTCGGTATAGTAAACATAAGGTTATTTAACACACCTTCAAGCACGCTTCTGAGTCCTCTTGCACCCGTTTTTCTTTCAAGAGTTATATCTGCAATAGCTTCAAGCGCATCCTTTTTAAATTCAAGCGAAACATCATCAAGCTCAAACAGCCTTGTGTATTGCTTAACAATTGAATTTTTAGGCTCTGTCATTATCTTAATAAGCGCATCTCTGTCAAGATTATCAAGAACGGTAACAACAGGTATTCTGCCGATTAATTCGGGAATTAAACCGTATTTTACAAGATCATGCTGAACAACCTGATGAAGCAGATTTTCCTCATCGTATTTTTCAGCGTCAACATTAGCGCCGAAGCCCATGGCCTTTGAACCGATTCTTTTCTCAATTATTTTGTTAATTCCGTCAAAGGCTCCTCCGCAGATAAAGAGAATATTTGTTGTGTCTATCTGAATAAATTCCTGCTGCGGATGCTTTCTTCCGCCTCCGGGAGGAACATTTGAAACCGTTCCCTCAAGAATTTTCAAAAGAGCCTGTTGAACGCCCTCTCCGCTTACATCTCTTGTTATTGAGCGGTTTTCGGATTTTCTTGAAATTTTATCAATTTCATCAACATATATTATTCCGCGCTGTGCTTTTTCAATATCAAAATCAGCCGCTTGAATAAGTCTTAAAAGGATGTTTTCAACATCCTCTCCGACATAGCCTGCCTCAGTTAATGTTGTTGCATCTGCAATTGCGAACGGAACATTGAGGATTTTTGCAAGAGTTTGCGCAAGCATTGTTTTGCCGACACCTGTTGGGCCTAAAAGCAGAATATTGCTTTTTTGAAGCTCAATATCTCCCGAAGCATTTGAATAAATTCTTTTATAATGATTATAAACCGCTACGGAAAGTGCTTTTTTAGCCTCATCCTGACCGATAACATATTCATCGAGCTTTTCCTTGATTTCAGCAGGCTTTGGCAACACTATGTCGCTCGCCTTAGCCGGTTTTTTCGGCTCTCTTGAAGAACGCTCAATCAAATCATTGCAAAGTGCAATACATTCATCACAGATGAAAACGCCCGGTCCCTCAATAAGCTTATGAACCATTGCTTCGGATTTTCCGCAAAACGAGCATCTTGCTATTTGGTTTTTTGCATCGTCTCTTGACATAAAAACAAACTCCGTTAAAATTTATCTTTTTTCGATAACCTTATCAACAAGACCGTATTCAAGAGCCTCTTGGGCAGTCATTCTGTTATCACGGTCTGTATCTCTTGCGATGGTTTCAATATCCTTTCCGCAGTTTGCAGCGAGGATTCTGTTTAACCTTTCCTTTGTTTTAACAAGGTCGCGTGCTGCAATTTCAACATCTGTTGCCTGGCCGGTTATACCGTGTCCGCCGATAAGCGGCTGATGAATAAGAATTTCACTGTTTGGAAGAGCAATTCTTTTTCCCTTTGCACCGCTTGAAAGCAGAAACGCACCCATAGAAGCAGCCATACCGATACAAATTGTTGAAACATCACATTTAATGTACTGCATAGTATCGTAAATTGCCATACCGTCTGTAACGGAGCCGCCCGGCGAATTTATATATAAGCTAATATCCTTTTCGCTATCCTGTCCTTCAAGAAACAGAAGCTGGGCAACAACAAGAGAAGCGGTTTGAGAATTTACCTCATCGGAAAGAACGATAATTCTGTCGTTAAGCAAGCGAGAGAAAATATCCATTGAACGCTCGCCGTTTCCTGTTTGTTCAACAACATAAGGTACCAATGCCATATTATATCACTATCCTTAAAAATTATTCAATAACAGCTGATTCAACAATCATATCAACTGCTTTATTTCTCTTAACATCCTCTGCAAGCTGTTCGGCAGGAACGGCCTTTTTAACCTGCTCTGCGTCCATACCGTACTGCTCGCCGATTTTCGCAGCCTCTTTATCTATATCTTCCTCGGTTGCTTCGATTTTTTCGGCTTCGATGATTGCACGAAGTGCAATAGAAATCTTAACCTGCTTTTCAGCAGCTTCCTTAAAGGTTTCCTTAAATGAATCCATATCCTGACCGAGATATTTAAGGTATGTATTCAAATCAAGTCCCTGCATTTGAAGCCTGTAAGAATAATCCTGAACCATTTCGTCGCTTCTTTTAGCAAACATACATTCCGGAATTTCTGCCTGCATATTATCGGTAATCTGTTCAAGAAGCTGATTTTCCATATCTGTTTTAGCGTCTGCTTCCTTCTTTTCGGAAATCTGCTTTTTAAGGTCTGCTTTATATTCATCAAGAGTATCAAATTCCGAAACATCCTGTGCAAAATCATCGTCAAGCTCAGGAAGCTCCTTTGCCTTGATCTCGTGGATTGTGCATTTGAAAACAGCGTCCTTGCCTGCAAGAGACTCCTCGTATTCCTCCGGGAAGGTTACATTAACATCAAATTCTTCGTCGATTTTATGACCTGCAACCTGCTCTTCAAAGCCGGGAATGAATGAGCCGGAGCCGAGCTCAAGAGGATAATTCTCTCCCTTGCCGCCTTCAAAAGCAACTCCGTCAACAAAGCCTTCAAAATCAAGAGAAACAGTATCCCCTGTTTGAGCCTCTCTGTCGTCTGCAACAACAAGACGAGCTCTGCTCTCCTGAACAGATTTAAGCTCATTTTCAACATCTTCATCAGAAGCCTCAGTTGGAAGCTTTGCAACTTTAAGGCCCTTATAATCACCAAGCTTAACCTCGGGATATGTTGTAACCTTCATTTTCATTTCAACGCCGTTTTCCTTATCGATAACCGGAACTTCAAGATCAAACGGTGCGTCAACAACCTCAAGCTTTGCTTCTTCAAATGCATCAGAAACAGCCTGCGGATATACAACATCGAGTGCATCCTCATAGAAAACACCCTCGCCGTAAAGCTTTTCAATCATACCCTGTGTTGCCTTACCCTTACGGAAGCCGGGAACCTGAATGCTTTTTCTGTTCTTTAAATAAGCGGTTGTGCATGCCTTTTTAAAGGTTTCTGCATCAACTGTTACTTCAAGCTCGTATGTGTTTGTATCAATTTTATTTGATGATTTAAGTGCCATACTGATAACTCTCCTTAAATTTATTATTCTTTAATAATCACCGAATAGGCATTATAACATATAACTATACTATTTTCAAGAAAAATTAATATTTTATAATTGAATAAGGTGTGAATTTTAATCTGTCGCAGGATATAAGCTTAAAATTTATACCCTCAAGCTCTCCCTCGCAGGCATATTTAGCCGCTTCTCCGTGAAGATGCCCGAAAAAGCATTTTTTTATTCCGTATTCTTTTAACAGTGAAATAATTTCTTCACAGCAGTTATTTTGCGAAATAGGGGGATAATGAAGAAAAACAATTTTTTCATCACATTCGGCAGCTTCGAGGCTTCGTCTGATTCTCATAATTTCACGGGCAAGCACCTTTTCGTCGGTTGGCTCCTCACTATCGTAAAGCCAGCCCCTTGAACCGCATACAGAAGCATTATTTACCGTTACCGAATTATTATATAAAAAGCTTATCGTTTTATAACCGTTTTCATTAACAAAATTATTCATTTTAGTTATAGTATTCCACCAAAAATCGTGATTTCCCTTAATTATTATTTTATTACCGTTGAGCTTCTCAATAAAATCAAAATCAGCCTTTAACTCTTTAAAGTCCATTGCCCAGCTGATATCTCCGGCTATAACAACAGTGTCTTTATTAGAAACAACTTTATTCCAATTACTTTTTAATCTATCTGTGTAATTCTGCCAGCCCTCAAAGGTGTCCATCGGTTTATCGGTGCCGAAGGAAAGATGAGTGTCTGCAATAGCAAATAAAGACATAAATGCTCCTTTGAATAAATTTTTAAAATATGTAAAAGATATATTTGAAGGGAGTGAATCAAATGGAAGAAATTAAGGGAATTTCATGCGAAGTAAAAAACTGTGTTCATCACAGCATGGATGATAGCTGCACGGCAGGTCATATAACAGTCGGCAACAGCAGTGCAACAAAAACTGCAGAAACAAAATGCGAAACATTTAAGTGCTGCGACGGCTGTGAATGCAGATAACTGCAAATAAAAAGGAAACGGCTCTTTGCGGAGCCGTTTTTACTTTTTTTAAAATTATTACAATTCAAGAAGCTTAAATACCATTTCGCTCATATCCTCTTTATTGCAAACATTTTTAAATCTAATTTGCTTTTCCTTGAGCGAGGCAAGAGGCTTCGGAACCTCTGCACCCGTAACGCTGTTAAGCTCACTTACCATATCAAATTCATCAAGCTGAGGGGTTTTACCGCCTAAAACGGCAGATAAAACGCTCTTTGAGAATTTATACGGAGAAGCGGTTGAATCAATAACCGTTGGTATATCGTCGCCTGTTGATTTTACATATTCATCATAAACATTAACCGCAACTGCCGTGTGAGTATCGCAAAGATAATGATACCTTTCAAAATGCTCTTTAATAGTTGAGTTAACATCATCCTCGGCAGTAAATCCGGCATCGAATACAGCCTGAATATCGGAGATTAACTTATCGGAAACCGTATATTCTCCGTTTTCGGCAAGACTGCTCATAAGCTCTCTAACGAGCGAGTCATCCTCGCCGCTTATATGATAAAGTAGTCTTTCAAGATTTGAAGAAATAAGAATATCCATACTCGGAGATGTTGTTGTATAAAAATCTCTGTTTTTGTTATATGTTCCGGTTTTAAGGAAATCGGTTAAAACATTGTTTGAATTAGAAGCACAAACAAGAGTTTTGATCGGAACACCCATTCTTTTAGCATAGTATCCTGCAAGAATGTTTCCGAAATTACCCGTTGGAACAACAACATTAATTTCATCGCCTTTGTTGATTTTGCCCATATTGAGCATATCACAGTATGCCGAGAAATAGTAAACAATCTGCGGAACAAGTCTGCCCCAGTTAATAGAATTTGCAGAAGAGAACATCATATTCTTTTCGGCAAGCTTTTCTTTAATTTCATTATTTGTAAAAATTGATTTAACTGCACTTTGAGCATCGTCAAAATTTCCGTTGATTGCACAAACGGAAACATTGGCTCCCTCCTGCGTTGTCATTTGAAGCTTCTGCATAGGAGAAACGCCGTCAACAGGATAGAAAACAAGAATTTTTGTTTTGTCAACATCCTTGAAGCCTTCAAGAGCGGCTTTGCCGGTATCACCCGAGGTTGCAACGAGAATAACGATTGTTTTGCCCTCTGCCGTTTTCTTTGCTGAAACAGTCATAAGATAAGGAAGCAATTGAAGCGCCATATCCTTGAAGGCACAGGTTGGTCCGTGCCACAGCTCAAGTATATTTTTATTACCGTCAATGTTAACCGTTGGAGCAACTGCATCGCTTGAGAATTTGCCTGAACCGTAAGCACCGTTTACACAGTAATCAAGCTCCTCTTCGGAAAAATCGGTTAAAAATTCACGCAAAACAGTTTTTGCTCTGTCTATATAGCCCATAGAAGCCATGGAGCAGATTTTATCAATTGAAAACTGCGGGATTTCGCAGGGAACGAAAAGTCCGCCCTCTTCACTGATGCCCTGCGCAATAGCCTGTGCAGATGAAACCTTTATTGATTTATCCCTTGTTGAAGTATAAAGCATAATTATTCTCCTGTTAGCTGTTAATAATTCTTTTATGTATTTTAATATAAATCAAAAGCATTTTCAAGGTATTTTATGGATTTAATACGGTTATTTTCGCAAAACACTTCTGCTACATCAAATCTCGGCTGCAAATCGCATTTATTATTTGCAAGATAAATCTTTGCGGCGGCAATTATTTTTCTTTGCTTTGCCTTATCAACAAATTCCATTGGCGAGGCAATTGAGCTTTCGTTTCTCATTTTAACCTCGATAAAGCAAATATAATTCCCCTTTTTCATTATTAAATCAATTTCGCCGAATCTGCATGAATAGTTTACATCAACAAGAACATATTTTTTCTTTTGAAGATACTCGCAGGTCTTCATTTCGGCAAGTCTTCCGAGATTATTCATTTATTAAGCACCTTTTTCAGAAAAGTTTTTCTGTGAATTTCACATATTCCGTACTTTTCAATCATTTCATAATGAAGCTTTGTGCCGTAGCCCTTATGCTTTTCAAACTGATATTCGGGAAATTTTTCTGCCATTTCAAGCATATATCTGTCTCTTGAAACCTTTGCAAGAATAGAAGCAGCGGCAACAGACATTGATTTTGAATCGCCTTTTACAACAGTTAAAGCCTGTGTGTTTCCCAAATCGGGAGCCCTGTTGCCGTCAACTATTGCAAGCTGAGGCGGCTCCTTTAAGCCGTTTACTGCCCTTTTCATAGCAAGAAAGGTTGCCTGAAGAATATTAATCTCATCAATTTCCTTTTGATCTGCAATGCCGATTGAATAATCCTTACATTCGGAAATTATTTTATCAAAAAGCTCTTCCCTTTTCTTTTCGGAAAGCTTTTTTGAGTCGTTTACACCCTCAATAATTTGACCGTCATAAAGAACTACTGCGGCGGCATAAACAGGTCCTGCAAGAGGACCTCTGCCTGCTTCGTCAACACCGCAAACCGAAACAAAGCCATTGCTTTTTGCTTCATTTTCATATAAAAGCCAATCCATAATCACGGCAGCTCGAAAGTTATTTTTCCGAGCCTTCCTCCTCTGAATTCATCACAAACTATTGCGGCGGCACGCTCATAATCAATATCTCCGCCCTTAATTAAAAAGCCTCGTTTTTTGCCTATCATTTCAAGTATTTCCCAGCCCTGCTTATCATCAAGGCCTGAAATTTTATATCTTTGCTCTATCATTTCGGGATGCGTTTTATTAAGTGCTTCAAGAAGACGGCAGGCAAGCGCTTCTATATCGGTTACCTCGTCTTTAACTGAGCCTATAAACGCAAGCTTATCCCCTACTGCGGGATCATCAAATTTCGGCCAAAGAACGCCGGGAGTATCTAAAAGCTCAATTCCGGAGCCGACGGCGAACCATTGATTGCTTCTTGTTACGCCTGCTTTATCTGCAACAACTGCCTTATTTTTTCCTGCCATTCTGTTTATAAACGAAGATTTTCCGGTATTAGGAATACCGACAACCATTAACCTTAAAGGCTTACCGGACATTCCCTTTTCGTTATTTCTTTCGATAATCCCTTTTAATGCCTCTCTGCAAGCAGCTGTAAATCTGTTTAATCCCTTACCTGTTTTGCAGTCAACCGCAAGGGCATAAAAGCCCTTTGATTTATAATAATCAAGCCACATTTTAGTTGCCTTATCATCAGCCATATCACTTTTATTAAGAAGGATTATACGAGGCTTTCTTTTTATCATTGAATCCAATTCGGGATTTGCGCTTGAACAAGGTATTCTTGCGTCAACAATTTCAACAACACCGTCAACAAGATTTAAGCTTTCTTTAATAAGCCTTCTTGTTTTTGCCATGTGTCCGGGAAACCATTGAACATATTGCTTTTGAAAATCCGGCATACAATCGCCTCCTTATGTTAAATTATACTGTAACAAAGCAAAAATTTCAAATATTATATTATTTCACCATAAAAGAAAAAACCGCCTCTTCAGAGACGGTGATTTTTCCGTTAGATATCTTCCTTAACTTTTGCAGCTTTGCCGACTCTGTCGCGAAGATAATAAAGCTTCGCACGGCGAACCTTACCCTTGCGGATAACCTGAACAGAATCAACATTTGCAGAATGAAGCGGGAAAACACGCTCAACGCCTACGCCATAGGAAACGCGGCGAACTGTGAATGTTTTTGAAACGCCTGAACCCTTAATGGCAATAACTGTTCCCTCAAACATTTGGATTCTTTCGTTTTTACCCTCACGGATACGAACACCGACCTTTACGGTATCACCGATTGAAAATTCGGGTAATTCTTTTTTCATACTGCTTTCAGCAATAATTTTGAGTGCGTCCATTATTTTTCCTCCTTTTAATTTATCGGATGTTCATAACAAAATATGAAAGAGGACCATCCGCTTAAATGCTTAACGCATAGCATTTAACGCGTTGCGGGATAGCAACGGAACAAATGCTTGAATAATATATCATAAGTTTAGAAAAAAAGCAAGTGTTTTTTATTTTTTATCTGAATTCTTTGTAATTTTTATCAAGAAGAGCAATTCTTGATATGCTTTTCCACTCAAAATCCGTATCAATAAGGCGGATTATTGTGTCAAAAAACAGGCTTGGATTTAAGTTTTTATCGGGACCTGCGGCAAGCCGTGCATTTAAAACAACTGCACCGTCTCTGACAGAAAGAGAATACTTATCAATATACGGTTTAATATCTGTTTCTTTAAGAACTTTTCTTCTGCCCTGCTTGCCCTTTTTTAAGGCCATAATGCAATCGGAGGAAAAAACCTCTTTGATTTTACTTAAAGCCGTTTCATTATCCTTAAATTCGATTTTATAAACATAATCGGAAAAAGCAATTTCACTGCAATCTCTGAAATCCTCGTAAACACGCTGAATTTTAATACCTGTTGGCAAAACCGCATTAAGCCTGTTTTTAATTTCCTCGTCGGTTATATCCCCTGTTATCCTTAAATCTACGCTTTCGCAAAGGCTTTCAACTCCTAAGGAGAGCGGAAGCGAAAAGCTCATATAGGGATGAGGATTAAAGCCCTCAGTGTACCAAAGAGGTATTTGCGCCCTCGACAATGCACGGGAAATGCAACGGTTTATATCAAGGTGGCTTATATATTTGCATCTGTCTGTTTTTGAAAAAACAAGTCTAACCTCTCGCATCGCAGCTACCTCCGTTTAATTTATTGGCACCGCAGCCTGCGCATTTAATACGGCAATGCGGAGTGGTTTTGTTTTCATAAGCCTTTTTATTTTCATTTTCAAGAAATTTTCTTGAAACCCCGAAATCAAGATGATCCCACGGAAGCACCTCTTCAAACGGTCTCTTTCTGCGTGTGTAAAAATCCGGGTCAATGGAATTTTTTTCAAAGGCTTCAAGCCACGCATCAAAATTAAATCTGTCGTCCCACGAATCAAAGGTACAACCGAGCTTGTAGGCGTCAAGAATAACCTTGCCGAGCCGTCTGTCTCCTCTTGCAAGAACTCCTTCAAGAAGAGAAGTTGGCGTTTCGTGGTACGAAACCTTAATTTTTTTACTTGGAATTGATTCAAGCAGGTGCTTTTGCTTTTCTTTAAGAGCTTCCATTGAATCCTCTGCTTCCCATTGAAACGGAGTAAAGGGCTTCGGAATAAAAGAAGCGCAGCTGACGGATACTTGAACACCCGTTCCCTTTTGCCTGTTTGGATTTTTATAAAAGGAATGAACAACCTCCATTGCAAGATTTGCTATTCCCTCAATATCCTCCATAGTTTCGGTCGGAAGACCCATCATAAAATAAAGCTTAACAGATGTCCAGCCGGAATCAAACGCCCTTGTGCAGGTGCGTATAACCTCTTCTTCCGTAATATTCTTATTGATAACATCTCTAAGCCTTTGTGTGCCTGCCTCGGGAGCAAATGTAAGGCCGCTTCGTCTGACCTGATTAAGCTTATCTGCAAGCTCATCGGAGAAATTATCAATTCTTAATGAAGGAAGAGAAAGGTTGATTTTATCCTTAACCGTCCAATCAATAAGAGAGGTCAACATTTCATTAACGCAGCTATGGTCTGAGGTTGAGAGAGAGCATAGAGAAAGCTCATCATAGCCTGTTGATTTTATAAGTGCCTTTGCCTGCTCGTTTATTGTTTCAACGCTTTTTTCGCGAATAGGTCTGTATGTAAACCCTGCCTGACAGAAACGGCAACCTCTTATACAACCGCGGAAAATTTCCTCAACTGCTCTGTCGTGGACAATGCTTATAAACGGAACGACAAATTCCTTTGGATAAAAGCATTTGTTTAAATCGGAAACAACTGCTTTTTTAACCTTTGCAGGAGCATTATTTAAAGGCATAATTTCTTTAAGTGTTCCGTCGTCATTATAGCTATCTTTATAAAATGACGGAACATAAACACCCGTTATATCCTTTGCTTCGCAAAGAAATTCAAATTTGCTTTTGCCCTCTTTTTTGCATTTTTTAAGTAGATCAAGAACCTCCATAGTTGATTCCTCGCCGTCTCCGAGGAAAACTATATCAAGAAAATCTGCAAGAGGCTCGGGATTGCAGGCACAGGGACCGCCTGCGCAGATGATGGGAGTCAGTTCTGTTCTGTCCTCTGCTTTAAGAGAAATACCTGCCAAATCAAGCATATTAAGAACATTTGTGTATGAAAGCTCATACATAAGAGTAAAGCCTATAATATCAAAATCCTTTATGTAATCGGAGCTTTCGAGCGCAAAAAGAGGAACATTATTTTTGCGCATCTGCTCCTCCATATCGGTATCGGGAGCAAAAACCCTTTCGCACCAAGCGTCCTCACGCGAATTAACAAGAGAGTATAATATTTTCATGCCGAGATGGCTCATTCCGATTTCGTATAAATCGGGAAAGCAAAAGGCATATCTTATATCAACACTATCAGCGTCCTTAACTACGCAGTTTAGCTCTCCGCCTGCATATCTTGCAGGCTTTTGAACATATTGAAGAATTTTTTCAACTTCCTTTTTCATAAATACCTCAAATTAAATATAATTAAATAGCAGGTTACCAAAAACAAAGAAACAGAATGACTGTTAATAATTAAATAAATTGAAAAAGCAAACGATATAACAAGCAATATAGCGGTTATAGCCTTTTCTGCTTTGGGAAAAATAAGGCTCATTATCCTGCCTCCGTCAAGCGGAAAAACAGGAAAAATATTTAAAACGAAAAGAAACAGATTAACATCATCTTTAAGAAAAATATAAAAAAGCAAATTAACGGCAGGGCCGCTTAAATAAACAACCGCTTCCTTAAAAGCAGACAAGGCGTTTTCATATTTTATTCCAACACCGAAAAAAGAAAACCGAATTAAATACGGGCGTACACCGAATAAAAGCAAGACAAAAAGATGTCCAAGCTCGTGTAAAACAGAAAAAATTAATATTAAAATTGCTTTATTATATCCCGAAAAAACGGCAAAGCATAAAATAAGAATAAATGAAAAATCTATTTTGATTTTTGTTGAATTAACAGAAAGCTCCAAATAATCACCGTAAAATTTTACGGCGAAAAAGAATTATTTATTCTTATCCAAATAAGATTGAAGAATAACGCAGGCAGAAACGGCGTCAACCGTTTCCTTGCGCTTTTTACCTCTAACATTATTATCGGATAAATAGGCGTGCGCAATAACCGTCGTGAGCCGCTCATCCTGATATTCAATCGGAATTGATACAAGGCGTGAAAGCTCCTCGCCGAGTGCTTTACACTCATCGCATCTGTATCCGTAGCTTCCGTCCATATTTCTCGGAAGACCGATAACAATTTTTTCAGCCTTTAATTCTACTGAAAGTGCACAAAGCCTTTGTGCAAGCTTTGGCATATAGGATTCCTTAATAACACAATTTGGGGAAGCGAGTATTTCCTTTTTATCACATACGGCAACACCTGTTCTGACATCACCGTAATCAACAGACATAATAACCATATAATTACCGTTTAAAAAAACAACATATAACGGCACCATAAATAATGATGCCGTTATTAATTTGAATAAATAAATTTCTATTCCGCAGGAGAAGAAGCGGCAGCTCGTTCTGTTGCCTGAGCTTGAGCTTCGGATGTTGAAGCATTTTTTGTTTCTTCTCCGTCCTCACTTTTTACTTGGCCTGAACTAGAAGAATAAGACGGCAAATTTTTCTTATCGTACCAACCGTAAGCTCCGCTTGAATATTTAGCAAGAAGACCGTTTGAAGGGTCATAAGCCTTTTTAACTATTCCGTCATATTCGGGGAATGTTTTTTGATTAACTCCCTTTGCATCATAAATATTGTTCATAACAGTTTTCCAAATAGTACCAGAGGGGTTTGGGGAAAGACGATAAACAATTTCCTTTGGCATATCATAGCCATACCAAACCGCCGCAACATATTCGGGAGTTCCGCCGACAAACCATCTGTCCTTAGAAGCAGTTGTTGTACCTGTTTTACCGAAGCATTCAACTCCGGAAATTTTATAGGAGGTACCTGTTCCCGAGGTCATAACCGTTTGAAGAAGCTTATTCATAAGCCAGCCGGTGCTTTCCGAAAGTGCCTGTTCCTTTGTTGATGCTGCGTCTGTTTGAATAAGAACATTACCGAGGCTATCCTCTATCTTATAATAGCAATAGGGCTTAAAATATTCTCCGCCGTTTCCGAATGCGGCATAGGCGGCAGTCATTTCAAGAACAGTAACACCGTGAGTAAGCGATCCTGTTGCAAGAGGTGCGTAGTCGCAGTCATTTATACTGTCGAGCGTTGAAATGTGGAATTTTTCGGTAATATATTCAAAGGAATAATCAACGCCTATCTTATCAAGCGTCCTTGCAGAGATAGTGTTAAGAGATTTTGAAAGACCGTGTTGAACGGTTACTTCCTTACTTGAAAACGAGCCGCCCTCGTTAGTTGGCCACCATTTATCCTTAACCTTTTTTAAAGGCTTATCGGGTGTTAATGTTGACCAATAAATATCACAGCTATCGTCTTGCAGACTTTTTTCGAATGCAGGACCGTAAACCGAAATGGGCTTAATCGTTGATCCCGGCTGACGCTCCGATTGGAACGCTCTGTTTAGCTCAAGATCTCCGGAATATTCACCTGTTCCGCCGACAAGTCCGAGAACACGGCCCTCATAGTTCATAACCACCATTGCGCCCTCAACAGTTTCATCAGGCATTTTTCGGTAGTTTTCGTAAACATCCTCCATTGCCTCCTGAACCTCAAAATCAACGGCTGTGTATATTTTCAATCCTCCGCCGTAAAGAAGCGCTCTTGCCTTCTTTTTGGTGTAGCCCATTTTTTGAAGGTCGTCAATAACGGTTTTGATAACATAGTCAACATAGTATGAATCAATTTTATTTTCGTTTGCGCCATCCTTGGAATCACTTATTTGGCTGCCTTGATAATTCTCACTGTTTGTGAAAACCATTTCATAAGCAATCGCATCGTTATATTCCTGCTCGGTAATATAGCCCTGTTCAAGCATTTGCTCTATAATCCAAAGCTGCCTTTGCCTGTTTTTTTCCGGATTTCGCAAGGGATTATATCGGCTCGGATACTGCGTTATTGCCGCAATGCAGGCACATTCTGCAACATTTAAATCAGCAACATCCTTTCCGAAATATTTTTCCGCAGCGGTTTTAACGCCGTAGCATCCCTCGGAAAGAAAGATTGTGTTTAAATAAGCCTCAATAATTTCATTTTTATCATAGTTTTTTTCAAGATTGAGTGCTGAAAGTATTTCGTTAAATTTTCTGACAACGGTTACATCGTCTTCATCTGTTAGGTTTTTAATCAACTGTTGAGTTATAGTTGAACCACCCTGCCCCTTGTTGCTCGGCTTAACAATAACGCCGATGGTTCTTATCCAGTCAACGCCGTTATGCTTAATAAACCTTTGGTCCTCTGTTGCAATAAAGGCATTAGGCAGATATTCGCTCATATTGTCAAGGTCAACCCAAATGCGGTTTTCCTCGCCGTGAAGTCTCGTTATTTCAATTTCGTTTCCGTCATTATCATATCCGTAAATAAAGGAGGTTTGATTTTGAGAATACTTTTCCTCCGTAAGATTAAAAACAGGATCTCCGTGAACAACACTGTATCCGTAAATAGAAATAACGGATATGCAAACAACTCCAACAACAACACACACTAAAAGAATACCTAAAAGTATTCTCAACGGAAGCGAAGCAGGAGCAGCCTTTTTCGGCTTTTTTACGGCTTTTTCGGCAGATTTTTTTCTTCTTTTTCTTGCGTTTCTTTGCACATTTTTATCTGATGTGCTTTCGTGAGAATAAGCCGTTGGCTTGCTAACCGTTTCTTTATCAAGATTTTTCTTGTCCTCGTTATAAACCTTGGCAGAATTATTCATAAAGGATTGCAGTAAATCATCATATTCATTTGCCATGTTCATACCTCCAAAACAAGTAAATTTTATTTATTATACTATAAACAGATAATTAAATAAAGAACTATTTTGTTAATAATTTTTTGCCCGTGATTTGTTCATCTTAACAAACCGCTTTGAAACAATAACATCATCGTAAGTTTTTTTAACTCTGACAAATGTCCAAAACTTTGAAGAGCATTTTTTGCAGGAGCACACAAGCTTAAACGAATTATTAATAAGCTCCTCGCCACTCACTCTTTTCATCTCGCTGCTGCAAACAGGGCATATAAAGCTATCCTTATAAAGATTATAATGCGTTGTTACCGGTTGAGTTATGCAATACGGCTTAAATGCAAGTCTTGCAAAAAAGTGAGTATCGCATTCACTGATTAGCTCTTTAATTTTATTCTTATCAAACAGCTTCTTAAAGCATTCGCTTGCGATAATGCAATCCTCAAGCGCCCTGTGAAGATTTTCCTTATCAACATTTATTTCAAGCATTTCTGCACAATTTGAAAGGCTTATTTGCTCTGCCGACGAAAGCTTCATCATATTTTGGCAGTATTTTTGAACATCCATATATTTTTTGATAAAGGGAATGTCGGTTGTTGAAAAAAATCTTAAATAATTCGAAACAAGAACATATAAATCGCTGTTAGACCAGCTCATAAAAAGAACTTCGCCAAAGCCGCTCCATCTTGCAAAATCCTTGAAGGCATCTTTAAATTCAATACCGTATTCGTTAACCTCTTCGGGAGTTATGCTCGTTAAATCAACAAATCTTTTTGAAAGCTTCCTTGAAATTTTAGGCTTAATCAGCTGCTTAAAGGTGTCAGTAACATTAAGATTTCTGTCAAGCTTAACTGCGCCTATTTCTATAATTTCATTTATACCCTTTCGTGATTTATAGTCATAGGCATTATTCCATTCAAAATCGAATATTACATAATCCATTGCTTCTCCAAAAAAAATAACCTTGCATAACGCAAGGTTATTACACTAATTCTCAGCCAAGGAACAGGAAAATAAGAAACGCAGCAAGAACAATAACAAAGAAAATAACAATAAGCCACTTTGTTATTTTTTCAAGCTTGCCCTCAATGGTGCGGCCCTTTGATTTACCTAAAAATGTGTCTGCGCCGCCTGCGATTGCGCCTGAAAGATTTTGAGAGCGGCCCTCCTGCATTAAAACAACTGCAATAATAACAATTGATAAAAGTATTAAAACTGCACCGAAAACATAATGATACCAAAGCATTGATAAATCCTCCATAGATAATTAATACTAATGGATTATATCATAACCTTGATTTTATTGCAAGTGTTTTTTTGGTATTAATTGACTTGAATTAATTTTGCGTTAAATAAAATAATATATTTGACGGTAATTGATAAGCGTTTGCATTACCGTCTGCCGTTTGTAAAAACGGCATTTTTACATATTGCCGTTACCCTAAAAAGTTAACTGCTCGCCGACATCGGAGCTGCTTAAAAGAGCTCCTGCGGCAGGAAGATTTTTGGGACGAAAACGCCATTCCTTTTCAAACTCGCCCTGATTATAAAGGCGAACTCCCGTTACCTTATCAGTTTTCTTTTTAAGCGTCATGGCGGAAATACCCTGTGTGTTTTTAGTTGTTTTTGAAAGAACAACTGCGGTGTTAATCAAAAGTCTTCTGCCGTTTGACGCACTTATAACAATATCTGCATCCTCTTTAAGATAAAGAGCACCCGCAAGCGCAAACTTGTCGGAAAACGCATTAATAAGCTTCTTTCTGTTTGTTTTAGTTTCATAAGCCGAAATATCAACCTTTGCAAGCTTTCCGTTTTCAAACACAAAAATCATTGCACCCTTATATTCGCTTATAACGGCAGTATAAACGGGCTCCTCGCCATCATCCATATCAAGCCTTGCAGGAAGATACTCGCCTAAAACAGACGCCTTTGTGTCTGCAAAATCGTCTAATTTCGCCTTATAAACCTGATGCGCGGTTGTAAAAACAAGAATTTCATCCTTGTTGGAGCATTCGATTTCTTCAACTATACTGTCGCCTTCTTTAACCTTTTGCTCTCCGCTCATACGCAGATTGGCGGGTTTAATTTTTTTAAGATAACCGCCGGATGAAATAAATACTGTTACGGGATAGTCCTCAACAACGGAAATCTCATCCTCGCTGAATTCTTCAACGCCGTAAATTATTTCTGATTTTCTGCCTGTATCGTATTTTTTAACAACATCTTCAAGCTCTGCAATAATGATTTTTTTCTTTCTTGTTTCGCTTGAAAGAGTTTTTTCCAAATCCTCTATTTCATTTTCAAGGCTTTCAATATCTTTGATTCGTTTAAGTATATATTCTCTGTTCAAATGGCGAAGCTTAATTTCAGCAACATATTCTGCCTGCGTTTCGTCAATACCGAAGCCTATCATAAGGTTGGGAACAACATCAGCCTCCGCCTCTGTTTCTCTGACAATTTTAATTGCCTTATCAATATCAAGCAAAATTTTTGAAAGACCTTTTAAAAGATGAAGCTGCTTTCTTTTCCTTGAAAGGCTGAAATTAATTCGCCTTGTTACACAGTTAAGTCTGAATTTAATCCACTCATTAAGAAGCTCTCTGACTCCCCTAACGCCCGGATTACCGTCTATTAACACATTGAAATTACACGAAAAGGTGTCTTCAAGAGGGGTTAATTTATAAAGGCGAGTCATAAGCTTATCGGGGTCTGTTCCCCTTTTTAAATCAACGGTAATTTTAAGACCGCCGAGGTCTGTTTCATCACGAACATCCGAAATTTCCTTAACCTTATTAGCCTTTGCAAGCTCAATTATTTTATCTATAATTGCTTCGGAGGTTGTTGTGGGCGGAATTTCCGTTATATCAATACAGTTGTAGCTTTTATCGTAAGAATATTTTGCTCTTATCTTAACAGAGCCTCTGCCCGTTTCGTAAATTCTTTCAAGCTCGTCCTTATCATAAATAACATATCCTCCTCCGACGAAATCGGGAGCAATTAATGTGTCGGAAATAACATGCTCCTTATTTTTCATAAGTGCAATTGTTGTTTCGCAAACCTCTTTAAGATTAAAGGATGCAATAGACGAAGCCATACCAACAGCAATACCTGTTGTTACATTGCAAAGCACATTCGGAAATGTTACGGGAAGCAGCCGTGGCTCCTTCATCGTGTTGTCGTAATTATCAACAAAATCAACGGTATCCTTATCTATATCGTCAAAAAGCTCTTTACAAATAGGCGCAAGCTTTGCCTCTGTGTATCGAGAGGCGGCATACATCATATTTTTTGAATATGCCTTTCCGAAATTACCCTTTGATTCAACATAAGGATAAAGGAGCGTTTCGTTACCTCTTGAAAGACGGACCATTGTGTCATAAATAGAGGCGTCTCCGTGAGGGTTTAACTGCATGGTTCTTCCCACTATATTAGCGCTTTTAATAGTCGCCCCTTTAAGAAGCCCCATATTATACATTGTATAAAGCAGCTTTCGGTGAGAAGGCTTTAATCCGTCTATTTCGGGAATAGCACGAGACAGTATAACGCTCATGGCATAAGGCATATAGTTGGTTTTTAAGGTATCTGTTATAATTTCCCGTTTAACAGTACCCGCATCCTCTATATGAACATTTTTGCTGAGCGAATTTTCGTTTTCTGTTTTTGTGTTCTTTTTTCTTTTAGCCATTATAATACATAGCCTTTCGGATTTTTTTAAAAGTTAATTCAGCTTACATCTGCCGCATCAATATATAGATGACCGTTATCTGTTATATATTGCTTTCTGCCTTCAAGATTATCACCCAAAAGCAAATCAAACATTTCGGCAGTTTTTTCAGCCTCGTCGGGAGTAACAAGAATAAGCCTTCTTGTTGCAGGGTTCATAGTTGTCAGCGCCATCATCTCGGCCTCGTTTTCGCCAAGTCCCTTTGAGCGTTGAACAGTATATTTTTGATCTCCTATTTCTTCCTTTATCCTATCCATTTCAACCTCGTTGTATGCAAAATAGGTTTGATCCTTGCAGGTAACCTCGTAAAGAGGAGATTCATCAATATAAACCTTTCCCTGTTCAATTAACTGCGGCATAAGCCTGTATATCATAGTTAAAACAAGCGTTCTGATTTGGAATCCGTCAACATCGGCATCGGTGCATATAAGAATTTTATTCCATCGAAGATTATTCATATCAAATGCAGACAAATCCTTTGAGGCCTTTGAGCGAACCTCAACACCGCAGCCGAGAACCTTAATTAAATCGGTTATAATTTCACTTTTGAAAATCTTATCGTATTCGCATTTTAAGCAGTTAAGGATTTTACCTCTAATGGGCATTATAGCCTGAAATTCAGCATTTCTTGCCTGCTTGCAGGCACCGAGAGCAGAATCACCCTCAACGATAAAAATTTCTCTTTCATTAACATCCTTTGAACGGCAGTCAACAAATTTCTGGATACGGTTTGTCATATCCATTTTTGTTTGAAGCGTTGTTTTAAGGGTTTTTCGCGTGTTTTCTGCTTTAACACGGCTTCTCATATTGATAATAACCTGATCGGCTATTTTTTCAGCCTCCATTTTATTTTCAATAAAATAAACCTCAAGCTGCTTTCTGAAAAAGTCTGTCATTGCTTCTTGAATGAATTTATTTGTTATTGCCTTTTTAGTTTGATTTTCATAGGAGGTTTGCGTGGAGAATGAGGAAACAACAAAAATTATAATATCCTCAATATCCTGAATATTAATCTGTCCGTCGGTTTTATTATACTTATTATTCGCTTTAAGATATGCGTTTATTTGGCTTACAAATGCACTTTTAAATGCCTTTTCGGGTGCACCGCCGTGTTCAAGAAAGCTTGAATTATGATAATATTCTTTAAGCTGATCTTTAAGAGAAAAACAAAGAGAAGCTTTTATAACAAGCTTATATTCATCAAGGTCCTCCCTATCCTTTCCTCTTCTCTCACATTCCCAATATTGCACAGTTGTTAAAGCCTTATCGCCTGCAAGCTCCTCAACATAATCCTTAATACCGTTTTTATAGCAATATTCGTTGGTTTCAAATCTTGAGCCAACTTGATTTTTAAATATAAAGGTAACACCGTCATTAACAACCGCTTGGCGTTTTATCGTTTCCGTATAATACTCAAGCGGAACATTAATATCTGTAAAAACCTTTAAATCGGGCTTCCATTTGATACGGGAGCCTGTGTCTTTTTTAGTATATTCCGTTTTATGAAGACCACCCACATTTTCGCCGTGTTCAAAATGAAGAGTGTAACAATAACCGTCTCTGTGAATTTCAGCATCCATATACTCGGAGGCATACTGCGTTGCACAAAGACCGAGACCGTTCAGACCGAGCGAAAATTCATAGTTATCAGCACCGTTACCGTATTTACCGCCTGCATACATTTCGCAAAAAACAAGCTTCCAGTTTTCCTCTTTTTCAACGCTGTTATAATCAACAGGTATGCCTGCACCGAAATCCTGGACCTCAACGGAGCCGTCTTCAAAGCGGGTTATTATAATCTTATTGCCTCTGCCCTCTCTGGCTTCGTCAATAGAATTACTCATTATTTCAAATATAGAATGCTCGCAACCCTCAATACCGTTTGAACCGAAGATAACGGCAGGGCGCTTTCTTACTCGATCGGCACCCCTTAAGGTTACAATGCTTTCATTTCCGTATTCTTTCTTTTTAGCCATAATTACCTCCGTAAAGAAGTTTTACAGATTTATATTATACAATATATTGTATTTTTGTCAAGATATTGTAATAATTATTACAATATAAAGATTTCATTTTAATATTATTGCTATATCCTATTAAAAAAATAAGGCGTGTAATTCACGCCTTATTTTAAGTTTAAATATTAAATTTATTCATTTTCATCGATCAAAGAATTTTCTTCATCGCCTTTCGCAATCTCTTCATTCTCCTCAACAATTTCAGGCTCGGGTGTTTGATTATCCGTTTCAGCCTCCTCCTGAATATCCTCTTTTATAGGAAGCATGCCCGTTTTCATAAGAGAATCAAATTCCTCTGCGTTAATCTTTTCACGCTCGATAAGAGTTTCGGCAACAAGCTTAAGCTTATCAAAATGCTCTTTAAGAATAGATTCTGTTTTTTCGTAAGCGTTTTTCATAAGCCTTTCGATTTCAGAATCAATTCTTGCAGAGGTTGCTTCACTGTAATTATTAACATGGCCGTAATCTTTGCCGAGGAAAACCTCATTATTATCATCACTGTAAACAACAGGTCCGATTTCATCACTCATACCGTATTTTGAAACCATATCTCTGCAAATCTGCGACGCTCTTTGAAGGTCGTTTGAAGCACCTGTTGAAACATCGTCAAGAGCAATTGCTTCCGAAACACGGCCGCCGAGCATAGAAACAAGCAAATCAAGCATTTCGTTTTTAGAGGTATAATTTTCCTCCTGCGGCTGATACATAGTGTAACCGCCTGCACCGAGACCTCTCGGAATGATTGAAATTTCTTTAACAGGATCGTGATTATCAAGATAAAATGAAACAACTGCGTGTCCTGCTTCGTGATAGGCAGTAAGCTTTTTGGCCTTTTCACTGTATTTATGAGACTTTTTCTCCGTACCCATTTCAACACGAGTTGTGGCGTCTTGAATTTCAGAGGCGGTTATTGCCTTTTTGTTTCTTCTTGCAGTGAGAAGAGCAGCCTCGTTAAGAAGGTTTTCAAGATCTGCGCCGGTAAATCCTATTGTTCCCTTTGCAACCTCTTTGAGGTCAACATCGGGAGCAAGCGGCTTATTCTTTGAGTGAACCTTAAGAATGTCCTCTCTTCCCTGTGTGTCCGGTCTGTTAACGGTTATCTGCCTGTCAAATCTTCCGGGACGAAGCAAAGCGGGGTCAAGAACATCGGGACGGTTTGTTGCGGCTATAACAATAACACCGCTGTTTGTTCCGAAGCCGTCCATTTCAACAAGAAGCTGATTGAGCGTTTGCTCTCTTTCATCATTTCCGCCGCCCATACCTGTTCCTCTGTGGCGTCCAACGGCGTCTATTTCATCAATAAACACGATTGCAGGTGCTTTCTTAATCGCTTGTGAGAAAAGGTCTCTGACACGGCTTGCACCTACTCCGACATACATTTCAACAAAATCGGAGCCCGAAATTGAAAGGAAAGGAGCGCCTGCTTCTCCGGCAACCGCTTTTGCAAGAAGGGTTTTACCCGTTCCGGGAGGGCCTACAAGAAGAACACCCTTAGGTATTCTTGCGCCGAGCTCCGTAAACTTTTTAGGATCTTTAAGAAATTCAACAAGCTCCTCAAGCTCCGCCTTTTCCTCATCACAGCCGGCAACATCGGCAAAGGTCTTTTTATTTTTATCCTCAACTGTTTTGGTTTTAACTCTGCCGAAGCCGAGCGTTCGGTTTGTTTCGCTGCTCATTGTGTCGTTCATTTTTTTCATCATAAACCAAACGGCAAGCGTTCCGAGACCGAAAATTAAAACATAAGGAATAAGGCTGAATAACCAGCTCCTCGAGCTGCTCTTTTTATAATTATACTCAATTTGATTATTTGGATTTTCGCTGTTATATTCATCAACACTGTCTCTTATATCTTCAAGAAAATATGTTACGCTCGGAACAGTGTATTTATGAGTTTCATCCGGCTTATCAAAGGTTTTATATGTCAGCGCACCCGAGGTTAAGTCTATCTCAAAGGACGAAACCTTGTTATTTTTAAACAGAGAAACAACCTGACTGTATTTAATCTCTTCGGCATTCTGACCGCTTGCAAATGAAAATGCCAAAATCACAAGCAAAACGGGAATAAGAACATAAAACACAGCAGATTTCCAATTTTTAGACATATTGTTCATTAATCATTATCCTCCGCAGAGACTTTTAAAATCAACACAGATTTAGTGTTGCCGTCTATTGCAACACGCTTATCCGTGCAATATCCGTAAACCCCGATAACGCCGACTTCATCGGCAATAACTGGAACGGCGCCTCTTTCCTCAATTGGGATTTGAAGCTCATTAAAAAGCTTTTTTAAGGTTTTGGTGCAGCTTCTGCCTGCGGGCGAAATTCTGTCCTCGCTTTGCCTGCATCTAATCTGCACACTGCCGATTATTTTATCACAGTCGCAATAAAAATCAAACTGTTTGTCGGTAAATTCACATTTATTTAAAAAATCATTTACACAAACCGTCATTTTTTCGGCTTTAAATCTTACATTCCGACTTGATTTACTTATGTCGGCAGCTCTTATAAATTTATTATTGCTTACGGCAAAAATATTGCCCTTGACTTGAAATCGTGAATTGCAGTAAATAAGCGAATATACGCCATCAATTCTGTTAAAATCACAGGGCAGATTATTATGAGAAAGCCATTTTGAAATAATTCTTTTCTGTTCACATTCTGTTAGATTTAAAAGTCTGTCCTTTTTAAGCATATTGCTTTCGCACGCAATATTATATATCTCTTCAATATGATTTTCAAGAAATATTTCGTCTGCTCTGATATTTGATATAAATCGTGAAACGGATTTTTCAAAATCGGGGTTAAGCCTTTGAAATTCGGGAACTATAACATTTCTTATAAAATTTCGTGAATAGTCATCAGAGCTATTGGTTGAATCAACACAATAAGCAATGCCGTTTTCGTTTAAGTAATCTCTTATTTCCTTTGATGATAGCTCAATAAGAGGTCTTATAATCTTATCTCTTACAGGAGGAACGGAGCACGCTCCTTTAAGAGAAGTTCCTCTTGCAAGCCTGAATAAAAGCGTTTCAACATTATCGGAAAGATTATGTGCAGTAGCAATTTTATCGCAATCAAAGGTGCTGAAATACTCATATCTTTTATTTCTGCTGTATTCCTCAACGCCCAATCCCGCTTTTCGGGCTTCCTCAACGGCGGATATGTGAAGGACGCCGAGCTCTATGCCGTTTTTTGAGCAATATTCCTCAACAAAACGGCAGTCATTCAAGCTTTCCTCGCCTCTTATACCGTGCTCAATGTGAGCTGCTTTTAAGGTTAAAGAATATTCGTTTTTAACCGAAAGCAGATATTCGCAAAGCATAACAGAATCTGCGCCGCCGGAAAGAGCAATAAGAACAGTATCTCCCTTTTCAAGAAGATTGAATTTTTTTACCGTTTTATTGATTTTATTCTTCATATTTCTTTTCAATGCTTCTAAACCGAGTAAATTCCTTATCAAAGGTCATTTCAATAGTGCCTGTTGCACCGTGCCTGTTTTTAGCAACAATAAGCTCTGTTGAATTTGCGTCAATATCATCCTGCTTATCCTCGTCAACCTCGCCTCGATAATAATCCTCTCTGTAAAGGAACATAACTATATCGGCGTCCTGCTCAATGGAGCCGGATTCTCGAAGATCCGATAACTGCGGTCTGTGGCTTTTTCCTCTGCCCTCTGTTCCTCTTGAAAGCTGAGCGCAGCAAATAACGGGAATTTTTAAATCCTTTGCCATCATTTTTAGGTTTCTTGTTATTTCGGAAACCTCCTGAACTCTGTTTTCCTTGCGAACCGCAGATTGAATTAGTCCGAGATAGTCGATTATAATTATATCAACATCCTTGAGCCTGCGAATCTTTGATTTAATCTCGGGAACAGTTGTGTTTGAAGCGTCGTCAAGATAAAGCTCGGCGTCCTCAAACTCTCCTGCCGCATTGCCGAGCCTTACCCATTCATCATCGGTAAGCTCGCCTGTTCGCAGCTTCTGGCTCGGAACGCCTGCACGGGAGGATAAAAGCCTTTCGGCAAGCTGCTCCTTCGTCATTTCAAGGCTGAAAAAAACACATTTCTTTTTTGCAATCATTGAAACATTCTGTGCAAGGTTAAGTGCAAAGGAGGTTTTACCCATCGCAGGACGAGCACCTATAAGAATTAAATCGGATTTATTGAGTCCCGTTATGTACTTATCAAGCATACCGAAGCCGGACGGTATAGCCTTAAACTTTTCCTTATCCTCTCCGTTAAGCTTATGAAATCTGTCATAAACCTCATTTATAATTACATCCGAGAGCCTGCGGGGGCCGTCATTGGTTTTGCCCTGCCTAATATCATAAATCATTTGCTCGGCAGAATCAAGAAGCATAGATGCGTCTGCTCCGCCGCTTGAAGCAGTTTCAATAATATTCTGCGCAGTTTGAATAAGAGTGCGAAGATAAAACTGCTCCTCAACGATTTTTGCATAAGTTTCAACATTTGCCGCCGATGGAACGCTTTCTATTAAATTTACGAGATATTCGCGTCCGCCGGCAGTATCGTACAGCCCCTCCTTTGCAAGAACATCTGCAATAACAACGGGGTCTATTTTAGCCTTTGAGCCGGTAAACATTGATAGCATAGAGCCGAAAATAGCACGATGTGCAGGAAGAAAGAAATACTCCTGCTTAACATGCTCTATAACCTGCTCCATACATTCGGCGTCGCAAAGTATTGAGCCTAAAACCGCTCTTTCAGCATCTGCGTCGTAAGGAAGCGGCGTTAAGCCTGAATTACTGAATTCTGCCATCTTTAATCATCCATTTCTTCATTAACGATTATTGCTCGGTTACCTGAACAAAAATCTTTGCCGTAATTCCCTGATAAATCTTAATCTCTGCCTCAAATGAGCCAAATTGCTTAATATCATCAACGGTAATTTTACGCTTATCAACATCAATTCCAAGCTCACACTTGATAGCGGAGGAAATATCCTTTGCGGTAACAGATCCGAAAAGCTTTCCGTTTGCGCCTGCCTTTGCGGTAATCTTAACCGTTTTACCGTTAAGTTTTTCAGCATCGGCCTGTGCTGCTTTAATCTCCTCTGCTTTATGGAATTTTTTAGCGTTTTCCTTATTCTTAAAATCATTCATTGCGCTTGCGTTTGCCTCAATAGCAAGACCGCGCGGGAAAAGGTAGTTTCTTGCATAACCGTCGGAGGTGTTAACAAGCTCTCCCTTTTTACCCAAATTTTTAACATCCTGTTGAAGAATTACCTTCATAACCGTTTAACCTTCCTTTCAACTGAATTATATTAACACGTTAGCTTTTGTTAGAAGCAAAACTAAATTTCCATAATAATAGGTAAAACCATTGGCTTGCGCTTAGTTTTTTCATACATCATTTTTGAAATTTCATCACGCAGAGAGGTTTTAACCGTGTTCCAATCATGATATCTGCTGCTGTATGACTCTTCAATTACTCGGCAGGATAAATCACGGGCTGAATTAATAAGCTCCTCGCTTTCCCTAACATAAACAAAGCCTCTGCTGACAATATCGGGGCCTGAAATAACCTCACCCGTTTGAGAATCAATAGTTGCAACGATAATAATAATGCCGTCTGCCGAAAGATGCTTTCTGTCATTAAGAACGATATTGCCGACATCTCCGACTCCGATACCGTCAACATATATATCGCCGCTCGGAACATCATCAAGGGATTTAATGCCTCTTTTAGAAATTTCAATGTGTTTACCGATATCGCCGACATAAATGTTCTTTTTAGCAATTCCCATAGATTCGGCAAGCATTGCGTGCTTTTGAAGGTGCTTCTGCTCGCCGTGAACCGGAATAAAAAACTTAGGCTTAACAATACCCATCATAAGCTTAAGCTCCTCCTGGCAGGCGTGTCCCGAAACATGCACCTCATACATATTTTCATAAATAACCTCAACGCCTCGCTTCATAAGCTCATTAACAACATTACCGACCATTTTTTCATTTCCGGGTATCGGCGTTGCAGATATTATAACATAATCATTCGGAGTTGCAGTAACTTTTTTATGTTCCCCGTTAGCAATTTTTGTTAAAGCACTCATAGGCTCGCCCTGCGAACCTGTTGTGATAATAACGAGCTTATCGTCAGCGTAATCTTTAATGTTATCAATGCTTATCAAAATGTTTTCGGGAACATTGAGATAACCTAATTCCTCGCCAACCTGAACAAGATTTTCAAGGCTTCTTCCAACCACGGCAACCTTTCTTTTAAGGTGTTTTGCAACATCAATAATCTGCTGAACTCTGTGTATATTAGAAGCAAAGGTTGCAACAACAATTCTTCTTTTACCTGCTTTTCTGAACAGATTAAGGAAAGACTCGCCAACGGTTTTCTCGCTCATTGTGTAGCCGTGTCGCTCTGCATTTGTTGAATCCTGCAAAAGCGCAAGAACACCGTTTGAGCCGTATTCTGCAAATTTTGCCAAATCAATCATATCGCCGTCAACGGGTGTTGTGTCAATCTTAAAGTCGCCCGTATGAATAATAACGCCGGCAGGGCTTGAAATTGCAAGACCTACCGCATCGGGAATTGAGTGGTTAACATGGATAAATTCAACAGTGAATTTACCGAGAGCAACCTTATCGTTTGGTTTAATTTCAAAAAGCCTTGCACGGTTTAACAAATTGTGCTCTTCAAGCTTGCCTTTAAGAAGTCCGATGGTAAGCTTTGTTGAATAAATCGGAATATCAGCCTTTTTAAGAAGATAAGGTATTCCTCCGATATGGTCTTCGTGCCCGTGCGTAATGATTAAGCCCTTAACCTTGTCAATATTTTCCTCAATATAAGTGAAATCGGGAATAACGGTATCAACTCCGAGAAGCTCTGCTCCCGGAAAAGCAAGGCCGCAATCAACGATAAACATATCGTTTCCGTACTCAAAAACCGTCATATTTTTTCCGATTTCATTCATTCCGCCCAAAAATGAAATTTTAACGCTTTTCGGCGTTTTATCAGCAGCTTTTGGGCGCATATTCTTTGTAACCTTACGATAAGTATAGGTGCGCTTAGCGGAATTCCGTTTTCCGTTAAGCTTCTTATCGGAAGATGTATTCTGTTTTGCCATAAATAACTCCTTTTAAAATTATTTTTTCCGTTCTAAAATTCTTTTAATATAATATATTATTGTCTTTTAAATGTCAAGTAAGCATATATAAAGGACGGATAAATTAACATAGAATTAACATTCATATTGATTATTACCTGTTTTGATGTTAAAATATACTGACAGCGAGGTAATTTTATGAAAAAAGTTCAAATATATACTGACGGCGCATGCAGCGGAAATCCCGGCAAGGGAGGTTGGGGCGCAGTTCTTGTTTATAACGGCACGGAAAAGGAAATAAGCGGAGCAGAATACAACACAACAAACAACCGTATGGAGCTTACTGCAGTTATTGAAGCGTTAAAGGCGTTAAAGGAGCCGTGTGATGTCAGCGTTACAACCGATTCAAAATATGTATGCGACGCAATTAATCAGAGATGGGTTTATTCCTGGAAAAAAAACGGCTGGAAAAGAGGAAAAAACAAGCCCGCTCTTAACCCCGACTTATGGCAGGCTCTTCTTGATGAGTTAGACAGGCATAAGGTTGAATTTATTTGGGTTAAGGGGCACAACGGACACCCATATAACGAAAGGTGCGACGCATTGGCGGTTGGCGAATATACAAGGCTAAAATAAAAACAGGCGTTTTTTCGCCTGTTTTTTTATGTATATTCGCTTTTTACCGTTGCAATTCCTATTCCGAATTTACCTTTTAAAAGCTTAAATTTCTTTGCGGTTTTCTGCAAAGAGGTTTCCTCAGGCAACGACTTAATTTGACACCTGAAAAACGGAAGATGCTCGATGCCGAAAACTCTGTCATAGGTTTGGTTTTCATAATGAATTGAATACGCTATATCAAATAAATTTTGGAATTTTAATATATTTGAATCGGCACTCATAAATTTTGAATTTTCTTCATAGAGAAGCCAGCTTTCACAGAAAAAGCCTTTGTAATTAAAATCCGGAAAAAACTGTTTGAAAAATACCTTTGCCTCATTCAAAGAAGCAACACAATCGTTAAAATCAAGCCTGCCGAAGCGAGGAATGTGAATATAAAGCAAATTTTCGCCTTTTTTAAAGGGAAGCTTCGAATAATGCAATGTTGGATTATCAGCCTTATAAAGCTGAAATTGAAGCCTGCCGAGCCTGAAAATTTCAAAATTTATATGATTTTTTATCCAATTATAATTTTTAAGCCCTTTATTTGAATTTTCTTCACACCAAATGCGAATATCATCCATTGTGTCATAAAAAATACTGTCGGGTATCCCCTTTTCGATATATTTTTTATGAGTGCACTCTGCGGCTTTGAGCATAACCGCAAGGCGGAAAACATCGCTTTTTCCTTTTAAGCAGCTAACATTGCGGTTAAACACCCTTTCGGCACACTTTAAAACAGAGTCTTCCTCCTTTTCTGCAAGAGAAAGCACCCTTTCGCAAAGAGCCTTATCAAAATTCAAATGATTAAGCAAATCAAAATCCATAGTGTTACCGTGCCTCTGCTTGCTGAACGGTTGTTTGCAGTTGAGTTGTTGACTGTTGCGTTGTTTGTGCAGGAGCGGTTGTTTCATATTTGCTTGTTAATCCGCTTGAAATAACGGGAATAACCTCATATTCTATATTATAGGATGTCAGTGTGTGCAAAACTTCTTCGCTGAGGAAGGTTTCATCGGCGTTTTCATTTTGAACGGTTAATTTTGTTCCCTCGTCAAGATACTTTATTTCACTAATCAGTCCCTGCAATCCGTCAACCTCAACGCCCTCATAGAAAACATAAGTACCCTTAACAGTTATTGTGTTTTCAAATCTGTTTATCTGCTCGGTTGTTGTTTCCTTTGGTGCAGTAGTTTCTTCTTTATTTCCCGAAAGTGCACCGCTGAAATAAAGGAAGCAGCAAAGAGCAACAAGAACCGCCGCAAAGGCAATAAGCACAGGAAGCTTACTGTTTTTCTTTTCCTTTCTGAAGCGGTGGCGTTCCAGCGTTGCAGTTTCCTCCTCAACATGAGTTGAAGAAAGGTCGATATTATTAGCCGTTTCCTGATAGGAAGCATCTGTTACCTTATGAACGATAAGCGGACTGTCCAGCTTTTCCTCTAATTTTTCATCAGCCATAATTTAATCCTCACAATAATTTTAGATAATTTTATCATAAAAAAGATATTTTTTCAATATTTATTGAAATTAAATTGATTGCTTGATATAATCAAGGTAAATAATGTTAGCGGAAGTGAGTTTATGAAAATTATTACCTTTGACATTGGCGGAACAAATATTAAATACGCTATTTGCAATGAAAGGTTCAAGTTAACGGAAAAGCACTCTATTCCAACCGAGGCATCAAAGGGCGGACAATATATTATTAACAAGGTGCTTCAAATTATTGAAACCTATGATGGTATCGACAGAGTTGCAATAAGCACGGCAGGTCAGGTTGATTCCGAAAACGGCATAGTAGTTTATTCAACTAATAATATTCCCTACTATACGGGAATGATGGTTAAAAAAATGGTTGAAACAAAAACAGGAATACCTACCTTCGTTGAAAACGATGTTAATGCCGCCGCAATCGGAGAAGCAAAATTCGGAGCTGCTAAGGGATATTCCGATTTTATTTGCTTAACCTTCGGAACAGGAATAGGAGGTGCCGTTTATCTTAACGATAAGCTCTACAAGGGTGCTCACTCATCTGCGGGAGAGTTTGGACATATTATTGTTCACGCCGGAGGCAGACCCTGCACATGCGGCGGAGAAGGCTGCTACGAGCAATATGCCTCTGCAAAGGCGTTGACACAAACTGTTGAAAAAGCTACGGGAGAAAAGCTCAACGGCTTTGAAATTTTCAGCAAGGAAAATTTTGAAAATCCCGAAATAAGGCACATAATTGATATTTGGATAGATGAAATTATTTTAGGCTTAAAGAGCATTATTTACACATTTGACCCGCAGCTTATTGTGTTAGGCGGCGGAATAATGCGTGAGGAATACATAATAGAGCTGATAGACAGAAAAATATATAAGGAATTAATGGATAATTACAGAAAGGTAAAAATTGTTAATTCCGACTTAGGCAATGATGCGGGAATGCTCGGCGTTGCATTTGAAGCCTCTAAATTATAACAAATAACCGTTTGGAGTTATCCAAACGGTTATTTTTTTATTCGAAATATTTTAATAAATTGCTAACGGAAGCTGCTCCGTTATTCTTGAGATTGTGCTTATATCTTTCCATATTAACATCACTGTGCTCCGTTTCCTTGCTCCAAAGATGAATGGTCCAGCTATCGTTTCCGAAGAAGGCGGGAATAAGAGCACCTATAGCAGACATTTTTACCTTTGACAAAACATCTTTATCATAAACTGCCTGCATAAAATATCTGAAAAGAAAATACATCACAATACTTTCGCAGGATTTGCTATTTATTACCTTTTTATCAAAATGAGCATTATTAACCCTTTTAACCCACTCATCATTAATAACCTCGGGATTTTTAAAGATTTCAATTATATCAGAGCCGTCATTGCTTTCTTCATATCCATCTATTTCATTCTGCAAGGCAGAACCGAAAATAAGAAGCTCTTTAATTCTTTCGTTTAGCGGCTTTGATTTTTCTAAAACAATTTCATAAGCTTTTTCTCTGCTTTTTTTAAGCTTAAAATACAGCTGTGCATCTATATCATTTAAGGAAGGAGGAAGACTGTTTATTTCTTCTGCAAAAGAAAAATCCTCTTTTAAATTCCACATAATTTCACTCGCAACGGGGCAGGAAAAAGAAATTCCCATTTCACGAACAGAACCGAAATCATTTATAAATCTCGGAAATGTACGGCACGTAAACGGAGTATGCTCCCCTCCGATTTCAATGTGCATATCACAAAGATTTTTATCATTGAGAAACGGACATCTTTTTCGTTCGGCAAGCCTAAAAACAGTGTTGCCGAATTCGTCCTTATCAAGAACGCTGTCAATTCTTTTTTTTATATCCCCTGTTAACGTTTTATAGTATGCAAGAGATTCCTCGTCTGCATCAACCTCCCATCCCTGACAACAGGAATCGGGACATTCCCCTGCAATACATTTAAAATTTTTATAAAATGATGGTGTAACAAGCTTCATTATAATTCACATAGCCTTTCCGGATACAAATATTTTCTCCGAATAAAATCAATATGAAATAATATAGCACTTTAAAATTGAATATGCAATAAAATATTGCTTTTCGGTATATTTAGACATAAAAACAACCGATATCCAAATGGATACCGGTTATTTTGGTGCGAGAGACGGGACTTAAGGCTGAAAAACCCACAAACCCCTCAAAATCAATGATTTCTTTCAAGGAACAAAGTCCTGCCGAAAAACAAAATAAATATTTTCATATCCCCTCAAAATCCCAAAACTAATTCCCTAAAAATGCCCGAATTTCAAACGAAAATTTGCGATTTTGTCTTGTATTTTATAGTCTTTTCTATGCGAGAGATGGGATGCGTGGAAGTGAGAGAATATGGGCAGAAAAAGACCCCCACTCGTGAGGAGTGGGGATATATCATTCTATTTTTGAGCCTTTATTTCTATTGCACCTCCAACATAATGTTTGCAAATTCTCTTCAGTCGTTAAACCACCTTTTGATAAAGGAATTATATGGTCTATCTCTAAAAGCAAATGAGGTTCTTCGTGCACAGAAACTCCACATTTTTGACAAGTATAATTATCTCGAGCTTTTATATGTTCTCGTAAAGAAGATGTCATAAGTGCTCTTTGACCTGCAACACTTTTTCTGAATTTAACTAATTCAGATAAGTATTGAATAAACTGTTCAAGATTTTCAACATTCAAGAGAATTTCGCAGTTCATAGAACTGTTACCGCCTGCACTTGTATAGTTAAATATGTATTTAGGGAAATACAATTGACTTAAATCTATTTCATTAAAACCAAGATTTTTAACTAATTTCTTTTTAGAAAAAGTTTTTATTAAAAAGGGAATATCTTTACTAATGTTTGAAATAATTTCATCTCTTTCGGTAGTTAATAAAACTTTTCCTTGTTCTGCTGCTGAAAAATTATTAAAAACTTCTTCGAAATTATTCAATGTTTCTTCTGTTGGTTTTATGTTAAAGTATTTGCACAAATACTTAAAAGGTTGTTGTTCAGCATTCCTACATACAGAAAGAGAACAGTTATATACATATTGAGATTTAGGGCGCTTTTTGAGTTCAGGTCTTTTAAAATTCCACTTACTATTATCTTGATATGTTGCTTGTCCGTAATTTATTTGATTAACATTTAAATATGTGTTTTTCAAAGACTCTATATGCTGATTTAATTCATTGCATTTTTGAGTATAATGTTGAATACTATTTTTTAAAGTCAAAAATTTTGAACTTTTGTAATAGGCATATTCGTAGATAAAGAAAGCAAGAAGTACAAGTGCAATTATTAATAAAATCTCCATTTTTCCACCTCTAATAAAAAATAATGTAAATTGTATAACTATTATATATTATTAAAAGAAAAAACACAACAAAAAGTTATGGAGTTTAGCACCATAAATGATTCTTAAACTAAAACAACCGTTAGTTATATGTTTTATATTTAAAGAATGAATATAAGATTTACTAAAAAATTCAACTACAAAAATTAAGTAGTTGCATAATTCTTATAATGTGTTGTGTCTATGTGCCGAGTTTATAAGTGTAAAATTAATATTCAGCCTCTGTTAAATTATCCACTGTAATTTGTTTTCTGCAAAGTTTTTTTAACGCTTCAGGTTTAAGCTCATAACCTGCTGAACTTTCTAATAATTCACCCATTCTGAGAGCAAGTTTTCGTTTGTGCGTTAACTCTTTCAGAAAAGTGTTTGTCCAATCGTACAAACAAGTTTTTAACAAAAGTTCAAGAAAATTATAACAATCAATTCTTTTTCATAGGAAAATACTGCTGAAAACAAAGAAAAACTCCACCTTTGAAAAGGTGGAGTTTGGTGCGAGAGACGGGACTTTCTTCTCAACTATCGAACAGTCCATCGGACTGTTCTCCCAAATTTGCCCAGCAAGCATTGCACGGCAAATTTGGAGTTCGTTTCAAGTCCCGTTATAACAATGAAAAAAGCGAAATACCCAAATGGGTACTTCGCTTTTTTGGTGCGAGAGACGGGACTTGAACCCGTACGAGTCGCCCCACACGCCCCTCAAACGTGCGCGTCTGCCGATTCCGCCACTCTCGCTTGCAACGATAGAGATTATAACAGAATAATTATCTGTTGTCAATATCTAAATTGAAAATTTTTAAAATATCTTTTGGGGAGTATATTAATGCACCAGGACGCTCTTTGAGCAGACTGTCCACACTTCTGAATCCCCATGCTACCGCAATACTTTCGCAGCCGAGATTTCTTGCAGAAATAATATCAACATCGCTGTCGCCTATCCAAACCGTATTTTTGGGATTAATGCCCAGATTGCTTAAAATCTCCTGCGAAATTGTTGGATCAGGCTTTGTCGGTTTGCCGTCAACTGCACCCTGCACAACATCAAAGGCTTTTTTACCGAAAATTGCTTCCACCATTCCCTTTGCGGCAACATCGGGTTTATTTGTGCAAACAACAAGCTTTCTGCCGCTATCCTTTAATAAACCTACAACCTGTTTTATCCCATCATAGGCATGTGCGTGGTCAAGCTTTATTTCATTATATTTTACCTTAAAGCGTGCGTATAGCTCATCAAGCTCTTTTTCACTGAGCTTATTATCAAATGCACGCTTAACAAGAAGCCTTGCGCCATTTCCGACAAATTTTTTATAATCCTCATTTGTCCAACAGGGATCTATTCCCTGCTCCTTTAAAATAAAATCACAGGCAAGCCCCAAATCGTCAATAGTGTTAATTAATGTTCCGTCTAAATCGAAAATAACACATTCGCAATGTTTTATATTTTCTAAAAAGCTATCAGTAATTTTCATAATCATCTATTATATATATCGCTCAAATCCTCAAATTTTTTCTTATTTGCATTTGATATAAGCTTTGCCGTTATGCAAACAACAACTGCACCTGCCAAAACAGCAAACTGAATATAAACCTTCTGCTCCTCCTGCTTATTTGAAGCGGAAAGCTTTCCGCTTTTAACACGGGTCCATAAATCTGCCTGTAGCTCAAGAATATTTTGCGGAAGATTTTTAAAATACTGACCGTTTGGAGCTTCCTCGGGATAAACCGCCTTGTTGCCGTACAAGGAATGCTCCTCATTATTTCTTACGGTTGTATTTGGAGAAGCGTAATAAATGTATTCCGCATTTTCAAGAGCAACCTGAGGCTCCTGCATAAAATTGATAAACGCCTCTGCTCCGACTTTATTTTGTACACATTTAGGAATACAAAAGGCATCATAGAAAGTATTAACGCCCTCCTTGGGGAAGCAATAATCCAAATCGGGATTATTTTCGCACATCAAAACATAGTCTCCTGCATAATAGGGCGCAAGCGCATAATCTCCGCTTTCCATAAGATTGAAGATTTCATCCATAACATAAACGGGATTTACTCTATCCTTTTGCTCTGCAAGAAGCTGAGCGGCTTCATTCCATTCGCTTTCCACGGTAGAATTAAAGCTCTTACCGAGAAGCGCCTGTGCAATTGCAAAGGCATCTCTTGAATTGTTAAACATTAAAACCTTATCTTTATACTGCTCATCCCAAAGAATATCCCAGCTTTCGGGCTTTTCTTCAACATAATTTGTGTTGTAAATCAAAACGGTTGTGCCAACATTATAGCAGAGTGAATATTTTTGTTCGGGATCAAAATAAAGATTAAGATACTCTTCTTCTATATTCTTTATATTTGGAATATTATTCCAATTAATCTCGGCAAGCATATCCTCGTCAATAAGCCTTGCAATCATATAGTCGCTCGGAACAATAACATCATAGGAGACGCCTCCGCCGGAAAGCTTTGAATACATATTCTCGTTAGACTCAAAATTAGTGTAGTTTACATTTGCACCTGTTAAGCGTTCAAATTCCGAAACAACATCCATTGAGCCCTCTGCACCGTCGGAAATATATTCTCCCCAGTTATAAACATTAACCGTTGTTCCCTGCAATCCGAGCGAGGCATAATATTCAATCTGCTCATCGGTAAATATTTCCTCCTCCTCATCGGCAAAGGCTAAAGCATTAAGCGGCAAAAGAGCAAAAATTAACGAAATCAAAAAAATCAAAAATCTTTTCATTTACTTTCACTCTTACCCTTTTCGGCCTTTGACTGTGCAACATTCATAAGAATAAGCAAAACAAGAATAACAAGGAAAATAAGAGTTGAAAGTGCATACATATCGGGCTTAACTCGTTTTTTTGTTAATGAAAAAATATAAATAGGAAGCGTTTGGAAGCTTGGACCGCTTGTGAAATAAGAAATAATGAAATCATCAAGCGAAAGAGTAAAGCTCATAACAAGTCCTGTGATTATTCCGGTGGTTATATTAGGCAAAACAACCTTAAAAAAGGCTTTAACAGGCTTGCAGCCGAGATCCACCGCCGCTTCATAAATGTTAATGTCAAGCTGCTTGAGCTTTGGCATAACATTTAAAATAACATACGGCAGGCAAAAGGTTATATGTGCCGCAAGGAGCGACCAAAAATTGAGCGAATCCGAAATTTTAATTGAAGCACCGAGAAAAACAAAAAGGAGCATCATTGAAACACCTGTTACTATTTCGGGATTCATCATAGGAATATTTGTTACTGTTAAAACGGCTCTTTTAAGTCTTTTATTTCTGTAATTAAATATTCCGACTGCCGCACAAGTGCCCATAACGGTTGAAATAACCGCAGTGCACACTGCAAGGATTAAAGAATTTTTTAAAGAATCAGTTGCGGCGGAATTATTAAACATTTCGCCCCACCATTTAAGAGAAAAGTTGCTGAAAATATATGTGCTTGTGCTTTCATTAAAGGAAAACAAAGCCATAACTCCAATCGGAGCATAGAGAAAAAACAAAATAAGTGCAAGATATATTTTTGATAAAGGAGAAAGTCTTTTTTTCTTCATATAACAACTCCCCCTTCCGTTTCATCGTCTGCGCCGAGATAATTCATAACGCCGAGGCAAATAAGAATAAGAACCATAAGAACAAGTGAAAGACTTGCACCGAGGTTATAATTATTAGCAGACTGAAACTGCGTTTCGATAATATCGCCGATTAAAACAACCTGTCCGCCGCCGAGCTTTTGAGTTATATAAAAGGTTGAAACGCATGGAACAAAAACCATTGTTATACCGCTTAAAACTCCGGGAAGCGAAAGAGGCATAATAACCTTTCGCATAACCTGAAATTTTGTTGAGCCCAAATCCTGCGCTGCTTCAATAAGAGAATTATCCATTTTTGTCATAACCGAATAAATCGGCAATATCATATACGGCAGAAAATTATAAACCATTCCGAGAATTACCGCACCGCCGGTGTTGATAAGATTAAGGCTGTCTATTCCCAAAAAGCTTAAAGCGGTGTTAATTATACCTGTGTCGCCCAAAATCGTCATAAGAGAATAGGTTCTAATAAGGAAATTCATCCACATGGGAAGCATAACAAGCAAAACCATTGTTCCTTGGGTGCTCGCCTTTGTTTTTGAAATAAAATAGGCAAACGGATATCCGATAACAAGGCAAATCACAGTTGCGAAAACTCCGTAAAGCACAGACAAAAGTATTGTTGAGGTATAGCTCGGAATTGCCTTAATACTGTTGAGGCTGAAAGCACCTGTTGCGTCTGTTAAGGCATAATATGCAACCATAACAAGCGGAGCAATAATAAAGATTGCAGACCAAACAATATACGGCTTATCGGAAAGCTTACCGGCAAGACTATTCTTCATCCTGTTTCTCCGCCTCCCAATCATAATCAGCGTCATTAATATGATCAAACTCATCGGAGAATGAGGAATAATCGCCAAACTCACCGCTGTATTCACTGCGCTTCATAACATGAATTGAATCTGCGTCTATAAACATACCGACAGTTTCGCCAATCTTATGAAATTCCGTTGTTTGAACAAGCCAAATAAATCCGCCTACATCAACAAAGGTTTCAAAAAATGTTCCCTTGAAAACAACATCGGTTATAACTCCGGTTAATGCGTCCTTCTCCCCTGCCTTGCATATAGTTATATCCTCAGGGCGAACAACGGCTTCAACAGGCTCGTTGGGCGCAAAGCCTTTATCAAGGCAATCGAAGGTTACACCTGCAAACCTAACATAATAGTCTTTAATCATAACGGCATCAACTATATTAGATTCGCCGATAAAGTCTGCAACAAAGGCGTTAACAGGCTCATTATAAATATCCTCGGGAGTTCCGATTTGTTGAATTTTACCCTTATCCATAACGACAACTCTGTCGCTCATTGAAAGGGCCTCCTCCTGATCGTGTGTTACATAAATAAAGGTTATTCCCAATCGCTTTTGAATTGATTTAAGCTCCTTTTGCATATCCTTGCGAAGCTTTAAATCAAGAGCGCCGAGAGGCTCGTCCAACAAAAGAACATGCGGCTTATTTGCAAGCGCTCTTGCAATGGCAACACGCTGCTGCTGACCGCCCGAAAGACTGTTTATTGAGCGCTTTTCAAAGCCTTTAAGATTAACAAGCTCAAGCATTTGAGCAACTGTTTCTCTGATTTCGGGCTTGCTCATTTTTTGAATTTCGGGACCGAATGCAACATTTTCAAACACATTTAAATGAGAAAAAAGAGCATAACGCTGGAAGATGGTGTTTACCTTTCTTTTGTGCGGAGGAATGTTATTAATAACCTTTCCCTCAAAAACAATTTCGCCCTCGTTAGGATCAACGAAGCCTGCAATGCATCTCAGCGTTGTTGTTTTTCCGCAACCGGAAGGACCAAGCAGCGTTATAAACTCTTTTTCATAAATAGAAAGATTAAGTTTATCCAAAACGGTGTTATCACCGTATTTCACCGTAATATCTTTAAGATCAATAATTTTTTCCAATTATGCACTTCCTCTTTGTAACCCGATTTGATATATAGCTATATCATAGATTTTAATATAACAAATTATCGTAAAAAGTCAATGATTTTTTACAAGAAAAGTCAAAATATTTTTTTATATATTTCTTCTCCTTTTATCACGCTTGCAAGTGTTTTTTCAACCTGTGTAAAATCGCAAACCATTGATTTTGTTTTATGAACACAATCATCCATACCAAACGGTACAAAGTAATAGTTTTTATAGTTCAAAAGGTATCCGATATTCTTTGCCGCAGCACCGAGCGCATCGTTAGTTGAAACGCCGATTATAACGGGGCGTGAGTTTCTTAAATGGCTTTTTGCAGCCATTGTTACGGCTGTGTCGGCAATTCCTGTTGCAAGCTTTGCAAGTGTGTTTCCCGTGCAGGGCACAATTAAAAGCACATCAAAAAGCTTTTTAGGACCTATCGGCTCTGCCTGTTCAATTTTATGGATAATACTGTTACCCGTTATGGATATAATTTCATTTTGAAAATCCTTTGCATCACCGAAGCGTGTGTCTGTTGAATAAGCTGTTTCACTCATAATCGGATAAACATCATATCCGTCTTTCACAAGCTCTTTTAGTGCTTCAATGGATTTTGAAAAGGTGCAAAAGGAGCCCGTTAAGGCATAACCGATTTTCAAGCGAATTCCTCCTCTATAATATTAATGACCGCTTCGCCTATTATATATCCGGCGGTTTTCTGCGTATATTTTGACGGCATTGCTTTTCCGTTTAAAAGCTTTAAGCCGAGGCTTTTAGCAATAAGTGTATCAACTCCGCCGGGAAATGAGGCTAAATCAAGAATTAATGTATCTCTTTTTACTGCCGAAAGCTCTTTTTTTGTCAGTACGGGATGAGGAACCGTGTTTATAATAATATCCGCATTGTTCCTCTTTGATAATTCATCAAAGAAAATATGCCTTGCACCGTTAAATTCGGCAAGTGCTTTCGAATCACAGCTTCTTGAACAAACTGTTATATCGGCACCGTATGCTTTAAGTATTTTATGAATTGCCTTACCTATTCTGCCGTAGCCGATAATTAAAATTTTACTGCCGAAAAGCGAATAATCGGTGTTTTCCTCAATATAAGATACTGCACCCTCAGCAGTTAAAATAGCATTTTTGAGCACATAGTTTTCGTTTTTCATATAATCAAATCCGTTTTTATGCTCGCCCATTCCGTAAAAAACAGGCTTATCACCCACCTGCTCAAGCATATATTTTTTAACGGGAACAGGCAGAAGAATAAAATCGGCATTATCGTAATTATCAACGCTTATAAAGCCTTTATTTTCAAGATATTCCCGTGCATAAATCATTCTTTTATCATCTGTATAAGGAACATAAAACCTATTCAATTTCATAAAAACACTCCTATTAATCTTATACTATGCTTAAATATTTTTGATGTTCACGGATATTAGTGTTTATTTTTTAGGAAAAAGGTTGTATAATATAACCAATAAAGCTTTGGAGGAATTTTTTTGAACGAAATAGATAATATACTTAAAAGAGTAAAAAGAATACATTTTATAGGTATCGGCGGTGCGGGAATGTGCCCTCTTGCAGAAATACTTTTATCACTTGGCTATGAGGTTTCGGGCTCGGATAATAACGATACCGAAACATTCAGAAGAATTGAAAAGGAGGGTGCAAGAGTTTTTCTCGGACAGGTTAAAGAAAACATCTCCGACGACACCCAGCTTGTTATTTACACAAATGCAATACTTAAAGGCAATGAAGAGCTTGAATACGCAAAGGCAAACTTCCCCTGCTTTGAACGAGCTGAGCTGTTGGGCGCAGTCAGCAGAATATTCTCTAACTGTATAGGAGTTTGCGGAACTCACGGAAAAACAACTGTTTCATCAATGATAACTCAGGCTCTGCTTACCGCAAATCTTGATCCGAGCGCAGTTATAGGAGGAAAGCTCCCTGTTATAGACGCATACGGAAGGTATGGCAACAGTCAAAATTTTGTTTGCGAATCGTGTGAATTTAACAACACATTTCTTCATATGAACGCCGATATGGCGGTTGTTCTTAACATTGATGAGGACCATCTTGATTTCTTCGGAAATCTTGATAACATAAAAAAATCCTTCCGTGAATTTTGCGAAAAGACAACTAAAACAATTATTTATAACGGAGACGATGAAAACACCGTTGATATGCTTAAAGGTATCAAGGGCAAACAGCTTGTTTCCTACGGAACCTCCGACGAAAACGAATGGACTGCAAGAAATATCAATGTTCCCGGAGGATTTTGCTCTGAATATGATGCTTATCACAACGGAGAATTTGAAGCACACATTGAGATTTCCGTGCCCGGCGAGCATAATATTTTAAATTCACTTGCAGCGTTTGTTGCCTGCAAGCTAAGCGGAGCCGAAACGGAAAAAATCTGCAAGGGGCTTAAAGATTTTAACGGTGCAGGCAGGCGCTTTGAGATAAAGGGGAATTATAAGGGAATAACAATAGCAGACGATTATGCTCATCATCCCAAGGAAATAGAGGTTACTCTTAATGCGGCAATGAAAATGGGATTCAAGCGTGTTTGGGCGGTTCATCAGCCGTTCACATATACAAGAACCTCTCTGTTGCTTGATGATTTTGCAAGGGTTCTTAAAATTGCCGATAAGGTTGTTATTTCCGAAATTATGGGAAGCCGTGAGGTTAACACAATAGGAATTAAGGCAACGGATTTATCGGATAAAATCCCCGGCAGCATACAAATTGATAAGCTTTCGGACATTGCAGATTATCTTGCCGAAAACTGCAAGGAGGGTGATTTGGTTATCACTCTCGGCTGCGGAGATGTATATAAGGTTTCAAGAATGCTTGTTGATAAGTTAAAAGATTAAAACATTGAAAAAACTCCCTCAAACGAGGGAGTTTTTTATTTAACATATATCTTCTTTTAGAGTTTCCACTATTGAATCCTTATCCGCCTTCTTAACACCGTAAAGCATAGAAATACCGACAAGTAAAAATACTGCAAGAATAACACCGCCGTAAATCAAAGGATTTATTTTGAACGGGAAAATATCAGTTGATGTCATTGCTCTGTTCATTGCAAAGCTTAGCAAAACGCTTATCGGCAGCGCAAAAGCAAGTGCTTTAATAGCATAAAGCAGACTTTCAAGGCTTATCATCATTTTGAAGCCCTTTGGAGTTATTCCGACAGATTTCAGCATCGCAAATTCTTTTCTTCTTAAATCCATGCCGGTTGATATAGTGTTTAAAATATTAGCGGTTGTTATTAGTGTTATCAAAGCGATAAATCCGTAAACAAGCACTTCAATAATGTAAGCAATCGTGTTCAAAGTTTGATATGCTTCATTAAAATCACTAACCGCCGAAAGAGAAAAATCCCCCTCATCAAGAAGCCTATAAAGATTTTCCGTCAATTCGGATGAGTTATCTGTTTCAATGCCCAAATAATAAACCAATTCCTCATTTTGAAAAAATCCTTGATAATTGCTTTCGGGCATAAACAGTGTTATCGTTTGTGATTGAGTAAGATTGCAGACATAGCTTGACGAATCATAGTCTGCAAGGCCTGTAACCTCAACGCTTTGACCGCTGATTTCAAGCTCTTTACCGATAATATTTTCATTAAAAGGTTTATCGGATTTACTTTTTCTGTCTAAATTATTAAGCAAGACGGCACAACCGTTATTTGAATAAAATTGCCTGTAATCAATATTGCTTGCACTGCAAAGGGCATTAAAATCCTTATCATCAACGAAAAGCAAAAATATGCTTTTTTGATTTTTAAACAGCTTTTTATATTCGCTGTTAAGGTTTTCCTTGCTTGCAAAGGGATCGTTTTCATCAAATTTATGCTTTAAATAAATATTATTAACAGAATAATATTTATTAACACCGTTTAGCTCTTTTACACCGTCAATAAGCTTATCCTTTTCATCATAGCTTACATTTACCATAACCTGATACGGAGCCGACATTTCCATATCCGTTGAAAGCGTGAACATTTCACAAAAATAATTACAGGATAAAAACAAAATAACAGATATAGCTATTGAAGCGGTTATAACCCTTGACTTTCTGCCGTTTCGCTTTAAATTTTTATATGCCAGCTCGCCCTCATAGCCGAAAACTGCCTTAACCCACCTTGGATTTTTAAGTCTTTTGGCTTTAAGCTTTATTTCATCCGTTTGCTTAATTGCGTTTACCGGAGTAACGGCAGACGCCTTTTTAGACGGAATATATGACGAAATCAAAATAGTCAAGACGCTGAAAATGATTATTCCTGCAACACTCCATAAGGGAACAAGAACATGCATAGAAATATTCGAATTATTAACTCCCAAAATCATACCGGTTGAAATAATTTTTGTGCCGAGAGCTTTAAGAGTAACGCCAATTCCTATAATGCCTCCGATAATTCCGATGGGTATTCCGATTGCACCGAGAACAAGTCCTTCGAAATATACAGAGCCTCTTTTCTGTGCCTTCGTTGCGCCGACAGAGGCAAGCATACCGAGATAGCGCACCCTTTCCGATAAAGACATACCGAACGCATTGTAAATCAAAATAACCGAGGCTATCATAATGATAACAAGAATGATTGCCGCAAGCGGAAGTATTTGATTTTTTACCATACTGTTTTCATCAAAGGAAAAGAACATTTCAAGGTAGTCATCATTTATTTCATATTCTTCAATTTTATAATCGGTCATTATTTGCTTTAATTCATCAAGCGAATGTCTGTTTATCTCATTAAGCTCAATATATGCGGTATATATCTCATCGTTGCCGCCTATCGTTGAAGAATCAAAGCCTCTTAAAATTGAATATTTGCCGCAGGTTGCCGGGTTTGTGTTAAGTATTGCAGTTATTGTGAATACCTCTGTTTTGACAGCTTCAAATTCTTCTGCGTGGATATAAGCACCTGAAATCAATGCCCTTTCGCCGTTATCATTAACATATCGAACACCCGTTGGAATTTCAACTCTGTCCCCTATTTTCCAGCTTAAACCGTTTTTTTCAATAAGCGATTCTTCAACTGCTATTTCATTTTCGTTTTTAGGAATTGTTCCCTCATAATCGCCTGTTATCATTTGCTTTAAATTTGTTATATCGCCTACATAAATACTGCCCGTTCCGTTTGTGAGCGAGATTTTTTCATTTAAGCAAAATTCATCTGCACCCGTATATGCCTCAATGCCGACTCTTGCAATACGGTCATCATTCCTTAACTGCTGAATTTGAGAAGAATTTACCGAGCAGGTTGCCTGTTTATGACCTCCTGCCAATAGCTCTATTTCTGCAAACAGATTTAAAAAAGATGCAACAGCAACAAAAACAGCGGTTATCATTGCAACGGAAACGCAAATACCAAAGGTTGTTATAGCCGTTCTGCGTTTGTTTTCGGCAAGGTGGCGCAGGGTTAACTTATTAATAATACTCAACCCATTCTCACCTCGTCTCTGACTATTTTGCCATCTTCGATTGAAATAATTCTGTCTGCCGAAAGGGCAATTTTTTCATCGTGAGTTATCATTATAACGGTTTGATTATATTCCTTATTAAAAAATCTCAACAGAGAAATTATTTCTCGGCTGTTTTCACTGTCTAAATTACCCGTTGGCTCATCGGCAAGCATTAAAGCAGGATTATTAATCAACGCTCTGCCGATTGAAACCCTTTGCTGCTGACCGCCAGAAAGCTGATTTGGCAAATGATTAAGTCTTTCGGAAAGGCCGAGCTTTTCAACAATTGTTGAAATCTGCTTTATATCGGGCTTTCTGCCGTCAAGCAAAAGAGGAAGTGTTATATTTTCCTCAACGGTTAAGATAGGAATTAAATTATAAAATTGATAAACAAGTCCTATCTGCCTGCGCCTGAAAATCGCAAGTGCTGTTTCATCAAGCTTCGAAATATCGGTGCTTCCGATAACAACGGAGCCGCTTGTTGGCACATCAACTCCGCCGAGTATATGAAGAAGCGTTGATTTGCCCGAGCCGCTTGGCCCTACAATCGCAACAAATTCCCCTTGCTCAACGAAAAATGAAACATTATCAAGTGCTTTAACCATTGTTTCGCCTTTTCCGTAGATTTTTGATAAATTTTTGGTTTCAAGAATTTTCATTATCTTTTTCTCCTTTCAACAATGGCTATTTTAACGCTTTAAACTTACAATTAAATGACTTTTAAATAACAATTTTGTCATACAACGGCATTATAAAATCTGATAATGAATTTCGTTCCTGTTCCCACCTCGCTTTGAGCATCAATAATGCCGCCAAACGAATTAATTACTGCCTTTGAAAAGGCAAGCCCTATTCCGACGCTTTCCTTTTCGGTATTCTTTCCGTGATAAAATCTTTCAAATATATGAGGAAGCTCCTCGGGCGGTATGCCGCAGCCGTTATCCGAAATAATAATTTCATTATATATCGGATTTTTGCTTGCATTTATTTCGACTGCTCCGCCGTTTTCCGTGTGTTCAAGGCAGTTTTTAATTATATTTTCAAATGCCTGAGCACACCAATTTTCATCTCCCGAAAATGTAAAATCATTGATATTGGTTTTTATTGTAATATTTTTTAAGCCGGCAGAAACAATAAACGGCTTTAAGCTTTCTGCAATAATGCTGCTTATTTTCAGCATGCCGATATTAAAACCGGCCGTGCCCGCATCGAGCTTTGAAAGCTTTAAAAGTGTTGATATAAGCCAATTCATTTTGTCAAGTTGATTTTCCATTATTTCTATAAAGCCTAATCTTTTTTCGCTATCCTTTTCATCTTTAAGCAAATCAGCCATAACCATTAAAGAGGTTAAGGGGGTTTTTAGCTGATGAGAAATATCGGCAAGAGAGTCGGAAAGAGAAAGCTTTTCTTTTTTTACAGCTTCATTAGATGAACGCAAAAGAACAATAACCTTATAAAGATTGTTTTTCAGTATCGAAAGCTCGCCCTCTGTGTTATCATCAATATCAAGGTCATAATTACCCGAGCAAACAAGCGAAAGATAATTATTCAGCTCATTAATTTTATCGTATCTTTTTTTGTTGTTTAAAAAGAAAATTATATTTAATACAATGCAAAGAACGAGCGCTGATATTCCGCATTGCAGGTTAATAAGCATAATAGCCGCACAAACAATTACGCTTAAAGAAACGGTTATAGCCAATGTTTTATAAGATTCATAATTTTTCATCCTGTGTTATGTACCCCAATCCTCTGATAGTTTTTATAAGCTGCGGTTTAGACGGATTATCCTCTATCTTATCACGAAGGCGTTTTATATAAACGGTTAATGTGTTGTCATTAATAAAATCGCCCTCAACATCCCAAAGGTTTTCGAGAAGCCTTGTTCTTGTTAAGATAACTCCTTTATTATTCAAAAAGGTTAAAAGAAGCTTATATTCTGTTGCCGTAAGTATAATTTCATTATTATTTTTATAAACCTTTGCTTCATTTGTGTTTATAACAAGATTACCTGCTTTAATTATACCTTCTGCACTCTCCCGACTGTAACGCCTTAGAACTGTTTTTATTCTTGCCATTAATTCCTTAACCCGAAACGGCTTTGAAATATAATCGTCCGCACCGAGCTCAAGCCCCATAATAACATTAACCTCATCATCATAGGCAGTTAAGAAAATAACGGGATAATCTCCCATTTTCTTTATCGCCCTGCAAACATCATAGCCGTTTCCGTCCGGCAGGGTTAAATCAAGAATATATAAAGAAAAATCTTCATTGGAAATAATTTTGAGTGCTTCCTTAACCGATTTGGCAACTGAAACGGAATAGCCCTCATTTTCAAGAGAATAAGCAAGTCCCGTTGCAATAGCACTGTCATCTTCCAGCAAAAACAAATTCATACAATTCACCTCAATTAGATTTTATCACAATAAGCAAATAAACTCCATTACAAAATTGTAATAATAAAAAGTGCGAAAAGCTTATTTTCGCACTCTCTTAAACTGTTTGATATATTCTTTTGTTTCTCTGTCAACTCGCAGGCTTTCACTGATTTTTGAAACGGTCATATTATTAATTTCATCGGTTAATACTTCATTTTCAAGAAGAGGCAGAACCTTATCCGGATATTTGATAAAAACAAACGAAAGAGCCCAAGCCACCGCCATATTTACATAATAAAAATCCGATTTAATGCTTTTAAGATAATCGGTTGTAAAATCGGCATAATCATCAGTTATATAATAATCCATCAAAGCAACAATCGCAAAGCGTTTTTCGTACTCCTTTTCCGAAAGCATATATTTCTTTAAGTATTCAAGAAAGGAAGCCTTGTTAGCATTAATAAATTTTAAGGTTGAGCAAACACTGTCGCAAACAGCCCAATTATCAATTTTCGGAACAAATTCATCAAGTAAAGCCAGCTTTTCTTCATAGCCTATATGAGAATATCCTATATATAAGCCGTGAAGCATACATTCCTCATAATATTCCCATCCGAAGGAATTATCGGTTAATTTCCTTGCGATTTTGCGAAGCACGGGAATACGCACGCCGATTATTTTATCAGGATTGATATTAGGAACAAGGCGTGAGTGAAACCTTTTATATTCCAAATCACGATTATTAAAAAGCTCTTCTCTTACATTCATATTATCACCGAAAAAAATATATCATATTTTGCGTTCCTTTACAAGCCTCGAAAGATAATATGAGGCAGAACAAAAAAGAATGCAAAGGCAGATAAGATATATTCTGTTATCGCTTAAAAAAATCACTTCAAAAACAGACGGAGAAAAGCGAAACACCGCTTTAACCGATAATATCGAGCTTATAAGAAAGCCCGAGAAGCTCATTATTACAAACAAAAAATATAAGGAAGGCTCACACATTATGAGAAAAAGCAAACAGGGAGCCTCAATTCCGCTTGAAAGCAGAAATAGAATGAATAATAATTTATATCCTTTATTCATTTTTAAAGAAAGCAATATCCCGGATAGCGAGAAAATCGCAATTATTCTGCCTGTTAAATAAAGTGCTGAATTACCGTATTTTATATTACCTGCGATATTAACCGCACCGCAGATTATTTTTCCGCCGTAAAGCCTTGCACCTCCTAACGAGGTTTCATAGATAAGATTATTCAAATCATATATTCCGATTGAATTAAATAAGGAGGAAACGCCGCCGAAGGCAATATTATTTTTTGAGAATCTTTCGGCAATAGAAAAAAATATTTTTTCAGAAAAGCAAAAATAAAAAATAAGCAAAGCAATGCAAAGGATTATCAGAATAATTTTATATGCTTTTTTCTTTATACGCTTAAACAGACAGAAAAACAGGCATATAACAAAACCGATAAAAATCAACTTAAACGCATTATTAACATTTAAAAGCATAAGCAAATAAACAATTACCGAAAAAGCAGAATAAAGCAAAACGGGCTTTTGAGCATATTCATAAGGAACAAGTCTTGGATTTTTAAATTTATTTTTCATACCGTAATTATAGTCAAAATTGACAAAAAATAAACGCCTGCAAAAGCAGGCGCAAAGGCAGGCGTTTATTTACCATAATCTGCAATCGACATTCGGGCAGCATTTATCCTTCAATGCGGCTCTTATTTCAACATAGCAACCGCATTTTCTGCACATACCCGAAATTAGAAAATCACATTCCCTGCAAAGAGAAAGCCGTTTGTTATAAAGCTTTTCATCTGCCTTTAACGAAGCGTCAAGATTATCAAGATAAGCCTTTACGGTTTTATAGGAGCTTTTCTCTCCCGCTTCAAGCAAAAGGCATTTTTTACAAATATGCTCCATCAGCGTTCAATTATGAATTTAACAACACTGCACGGAGGAATATTTGCGATAAAGCCGTCAGAGGTCTTTTTAAAATCAGAAAACTCCTTAACGGTAACATTTTCGTCGCAATCAAAATCATTATAAGCCTTCATATCGGCAGTAATGATTTCAGCCTTAACCGATTTAACCCTTGTTGCCGCAACCTGACATTTAATTTTTGAAGACTTCTTTGCGTGAGTATTTGTTATTGTTGAATAAATAATACCGTTTTCATCAACTGAGGCAGATTCGGCAAGCTGAGGCAGCTTATAATCCTCTGCCGAAAGATCGGGAGTTGTTATGTAAGAGCCGAGAAGAGTGTTATTTTGATGGCACTTAAACATTTTGAAAACATAATAAGTTGGCGTTTTAACCATTTTTTCGCCGTCTGTTAATATAACAGACTGCAAAACATTAACCGTTTGGGCAAGATTTGCCATTTTAACTCTGTCTGAATGCTTATTGAAGATATTCAGCGTTATAGCAGAAACAATGGCATCTCGCATTGTGTTAAGCTGATATAAGAAGCCGGGATTTGTTCCGGGCTCAACATCATACCATGTTCCCCACTCATCAACAATCAAATCAACTCTGTGTGCAGGATCGTATTTACTCATAATCTCGCAATGGCGTGTTATCAGCTCGTCCATTCTATTCGCCTTGCCGACTGTTCTGTAATATTCCTTTTCGTCAAATTCGGTAGAAGAGCCCTTATGCTCCCAAACGCCTGACGGAACAGTATAATAATGAAGAGAAATACCGTTTGCCTTATTTTTAACCTTATCCATAACCCTATCGGTCCAATGATAATCGGCAACATTAGGACCGCAGGCAATTCTGTATATTCTTTTATCGGGATTATAATCTCGAACATAGGTGTTATATCTTTTGAAAAGGCAACCATAATATTCAGGATCCATATTACCGCCGCATCCCCAGCTTTCGTTTCCTACTCCGAAATATTTTAAATTCCAAGCACTCTCGCTTCCGTTCTTTTTACGAAGCTCTGCCATGGGAGAAACTCCGTTAAAGGTCATATATTCAACCCATTCATTCATTTCCTCAACGGTTCCCGAACCGACATTTCCGTTTACATAGCTGTCGCATCCAAGCTGACGGCAAAGCTCAAAATACTCGTGGGTGCCGAAGGAATTATCCTCAACAACTCCGCCCCAATGAGTGTTTATCATCTTTTTACGGCTTGATTTTTCGCCTATGCCATCCTTCCAATGATACTCATCTGCAAAGCATCCTCCCGGCCAACGCAAAACCGGGATTCCCATTTCTTTAAGAGCGTTAACAACATCGCATCTCATACCGTTTACATTCGGTATTTTAGAGCCTTCGCCAACATAAATTCCCTCATAAATACATCTGCCGAGGTGCTCTGAAAAATGGCCGTAAATATCTTTACTGATAGTGCTTAATTTTTGATTTGGATTGATTAAATAATTTTCCATATACGCTCTCCCGAACTGTTTTTTCTTAAAATTATCACAACAGGTCAATAATGTCAATAAAAAATAAAATATAAATTTGATTTATAGACAAATAAGTTTTATAATAAAATAAAATTTTGAAAGGCACTGATATATTATGAGAATTGAAAAGGCTTTTTCACTTATAAAGGAAGTTAATGCAGACGCTCTTTTGCTGCTTAACGAAAGCAATATGCACTATTTCTGCGGATTTTCGCCAAGCGAGGGAGTTGTTTTAATATTTAAGGATTCGCAGGCGTTTCATATAGTTGATTCAAGATATACCGAGGAGGCACAGGGACACGCAAGGGAAACAGGACTTGAGGTTATTGAAGCAAATTCAAGGCTTGCCGATACTGTTTCGAGGCTTTGCAAAAAAAAGAATATAAAAGCAATAGCATTTGAAAACGAAAGCATATCCTTAAAGGACTATAATTTATACAGGGAATCACTTGGATGCGAATTTATTCCCATAAACAACAGATTGATGCAAATCAGAAATGTTAAGGATGATAATGAAATTCGTCTTTTAAAGGAGGCAAACGCAATTGCCGAAAAAAGCTTTACAGAGCTTCTTAATCATATAAAGCCAAACAAAACGGAAAAGGAGCTTCAAGCATATTTTGATTATCTTATGCTGAAAAACGGATCAGACGGAGCTTCTTTTTCAACAATTTTGCTGACCGGATCACACACCTCTTTGCCGCACGGTGTTCCGTCTGACAGAAAAATTCAAAAGGGCGATTTTGTTTTAATAGATTTCGGAGCAACCTGCAAGGGCTATCATTCGGATATGACAAGAACATTTGCAGTCGGAACAGCTACCGATGAAATGAAGGAGATGTATAATCTTGTTTTAAAGGCACAGAAGGCAGGTATCAGCTCGCTTAAAGCAGGAGCAAGGTGTGCCGATGTTTATAAATCGGCTTATGATGTGTTTGAAGAAAAGGATATGGGAAAATATTTTCGACATTCTCTCGGCCACGGAATAGGCATTGATATTCATGAGGGATTTTCCGCCTCTCCGAAAAGCAGTGATGTTTTTGAAGCAGGAAACATAACATCTATTGAACCGGGCATATATATTCCGGATAAATTCGGAATAAGAATTGAAGATGTTTGCGTTGTTACAGGCAACGGAAATGAAAATATTTCAACGGTTAACAAGGAATTTATGATTATATAAAAAAGCGCAGAGGCTGATTCCAGCTTCTGCGCTTTGCTTTATTTTTTGATTTCAATGAATTTATAGCCTGCTTGAGTTACTGCCTTGCGGATTGCTTCCTCATCGGCCTCTCCGCTTTCAATAACGGCTCTGTTCTTATTATGATCTGCCGTAACGGTTAATCCGATTTCGGCAAGTGCCTTGGTAACCGTTGCTTCGCAATGAGAGCACATTAAGCCCTCAATAACGATATAAGGCTTTTTTTCCTTTTTGAATATGCTCATATCAACATCTCCTTTCTTTTTTCTTTTATGATAAATTTTATCAATATTAACGGTATTAAGTCTTAAAGCATTAACAACAACGCAAAAGCTTGAAAGGCTCATTGCCGCTGCGGCAAACATAGGATTAAGTGTTAATCCGAGCGGCTCATAAAGAACACCGGCGGCAATGGGAATACCGATAATGTTATAAATAAAAGCCCAAAAAAGATTTTCTTTTATATTAAGAAGAACTCTTCGGGAAAGATTAATTGCTCTTGACACATCAAGAGGATTACTCTTCATAAGAACAACATCTGCACTTTCGATTGCAACATCGGTTCCTGCTCCGATAGCAATGCCTGTGTCTGCCCTTGTTAATGCAGGAGCATCGTTAATGCCGTCGCCAACCATTGCAACGCTTCCGAATTGTGAAAGCGCACGAACATTTGCTTCCTTTTCATCGGGCAAAACTCTTGCAACAACATTTTTTATACCGACAGACTGTGCAACAGCGTTTGCAGTTTCCTGCGTGTCGCCCGTTATCATGACCGACTGAACACCTAAACCGTTTAGCCTTTCAACCGCTTCCCTGCTTTCGATTTTTACAGTGTCTGCAACTGCAATAAGCCCCAACAGCTCGTTTTCAAGAGAAAAATAAAGAGGAGTTTTTCCTGCCCTTGAAAGCCTTTGAGCGGCTTCTGCCGTTTCATCGGGTATGCTGACATATTTTGAAATAAAGGCTTCGTTGCCTGCATAAACGGTTTTTCCGTCAACCTCTGCACAAATACCGTTGCCTGCAAAGGCCTTGAATTTTTGAGCATTTAATAAATCTATATTATTCTCATCACAATAAGAAACAACCGCCCTTGAAAGAGGATGCTCACTTTTGCTTTCTGCGGAATAAGCATATTTTAAAAGCCTGTTACCGTCGTTACTTATTATATCGGTTACAGAAGGATTTCCTTGAGTTATCGTTCCAGTTTTATCAAAGCACACTATATCAGTTTTTCCGCATTGCTCAAGGCTTTCTGCGGTTTTGAAGAGTATTCCGTTTTTTGCACCCTTGCCGCTTCCAACCATTATTGCAACGGGAGTTGCAAGCCCGAGCGCACACGGGCAGGAAATAACAAGCACCGAAATACCCCTTGCAAGCACAAAGCCTGCATCCTTACCTGCGATTATCCAGCAAATCATCGTTATAATTGAAATAGCAATAACCGCAGGAACAAATACTCCCGACACCTTATCGGCAATCTTTGCGATAGGCGCCTTTGTGGCGGAGGCATCCGAAACCATTTGAATGATTTTTGAAAGTGAGGTATCCTTGCCGACGCTTGTTGCTTTACATTCAAGATAACCGTTTAAATTGATGGTGCCTGCGCTGACATTATCCCCCACAGCTTTATCAACGGGAATGCTTTCTCCCGTAAGAGCTGATTCATCGGCAGAGCTCTCTCCGCTTAAAACAATTCCGTCAACTGCAAAAGCTTCTCCCGATTTAACAATGAAAATATCTCCTGCCTTCACCTCTTCGGCGGGAATTGTTTCTTTTTTGCCGTTTCTTATAACAACCGCAGTATCAGGCGCAAGTCTCATAAGACTTTTTAAGGCATTAGTTGTTTTTCCTTTTGAATACGCTTCAAGAGTTTTGCCGACTGTTATAAGCGTTAAAATAGTTGCGGCAGATTCATAATACATTTCATTATGAAGATAATGATGAACCTGCTCCATATTACCGTTTGTTAATTCAACCGTCATTAAAAACAGAATTACCGTACTGTAAGCAAACGCACAACCCGAGCCGAGTGCAACAAGAGTGTCCATATTAGGAGATTTATGAATAAAGCCTTTATAACCGCTGACAAAGAATTTTCGGTTAATAAACATAATTGCAACAGTAAACAGCAATTCAAATATTGCAATGCCCATTGGATTACCGTCTAAAAAAGGCGGAACCCACCAACCCCACATAGAATGCCCCATCGAAACATACATAAGAGGAATAAGCAGACAAACAGATGAAATCAGCCGTTTTAAAAGCTTAGGCGTTTGCGTATCCTTAAGCACATCCGCTTTATCCTTTTTTCCTTCGTTTCCTTTTAAGGCCGCACCGTATCCTGCCTTTTCAACAGCATTTATTATATCTGTATTTGAAGCATTTCCGCTAACAAGCATTGAATTTGTTAAGAGATTAACGCTAACCTCCTCAACGCCGTTAACAGCCGAAACTGCCTTTTCAACCCGTGCAGAGCAAGCGGCACATGTCATACCCGTTATATTATACTGAACCAAAATTGTGCCTCCTTTATTTCATTAATTTTTGAAGCGTTGAGAGTAAATCGTCAACGGTTTCTGTTTTTCCTGCCTTAATATCATCAGTAACGCAGGTTTTTATATGCGATGAAAGAAGCTCTTTATTGAAAGAATTCAAGGCGGCGGTTGCGGCGGCAACCTGAGTTATAATATCGGTGCAATAAGCCTCCTTTTCAACCATACCCTTAATTCCTCTTATCTGCCCTTCAATACGGCTCAACCGATTTATAAGAGCCTTTTTCTCTTCGTTCGATCTTGATTTAGTTTTATTACAACAGCAATTATTATCCATAATTTCTCCTAAATTTTATTATTTCAAGCACATTATATACCCCCCACCCGTATTTGTCAACACAAAAAAATACGCAGACCAAATTAAATAAGTCTGCGTAAAATTTATTTATATCAATTAATTAATTTAACAAGTTGATATGCGCTTTCGGTTGCGTTGGCAATTCTGCCGATTTTAACACAATCGCCTATTGCAAAAACATTTTTGTTCTCTGCTTTAAGCTCTTCATAAAGCGAATTATCAGGCTTAACACCCATTGAAAGAACAACCTTTGAGCAAGGGATTTCAAAAACCCTTCCGCTCTTTAAATCGGTAACTGTAACACCGTTTTCGTTGATTTCCGTTAATTTCGTTGAGGTATAAAATGTTGTGTTGTGCTCTTTAAGCTTTGGCAAAACATCATCAAGATGCTGAAACCATGCACCCGGAGCAATACTGTCTGCCATTTCAATAACAGTAACCTTATTGCCCTGCTCTGCAAGAAGCTCGGATGTTTCAAGGCCCGTCATACCCGAGCCGATAACACAAACATCTGAATTTTCAAGCTTAACAGAGCCGTTAAGAATTTCCGTTACAGTTACAACATTATCCTTAACAAAAGCCTTTGGATGAACTGCATTGCCGCCGGTTGCAATAATGACAAAATCGGCATTACATTCATCAATAAGCTTTTTATCGGCAGTTACATTATATTCAATACGAGCTCCCGCTTTTAAAGCATTTGTTTCAAGATCTTCAACGCACCAATGAATTTTTTCCTTGTGAGGCGGCTTATCTGCAAGATTAATCTGCCCGCCTGCACTGCTCTCCTTTTCAACAACAACAACGGAAAAGCCTCTTTTTGCAAGCAGCTCTGCTGCGGTTAAGCCTGCAACACCGGCACCGACGATGAGCACCTTTCTTCCGTTTCCGTTTTCATTGAGCTTATCGCCCTCTCTTCCCACAAACGGATTAACGGAGCAATGACCGTTATCGCCAACATAGGCTCCGTTCATCATACTTTCAAAGCAGTATAAGCAGCAAATGCATCTTTTGATTTCTTTTTCTCTGCCCGACTGTACTTTTTCAGCCCAATACGGATCGGCAATATGAGGTCTGCCGAGAGAAACAAAATCCTGAATACCGTCTTCAAGCTGCTTTTCCGCCTGCTCGGGTGAACGGATAAGATTTGCCGCCATAACGGGAATATCAACAACCTTTTTAACCTCTTCGGCAAGATATTTTCGCCAACCGCATTCAAAGGTGGTTGGTTCAAGCCAATAGTTAAAGGTATCGTATGCTGCCGAGGAAACATCAATAGCGTCAATTCCCTTATCGTTAAGGATTTTAGCCATTTTAAGTCCCTCTTCAAGAGTGTAGCCAACGCCCTTTTTACCGATTTTTTCATACATTTCATCAACGGTTAAACGAACAATAAGCGGAAAATCCTTTCCGCATTTTAAGCGAACATTATCAATTATTTCATTTAAAAATCTCATTCTGTTTTCAAGTGAGCCGCCGTATTCATCAGTGCGCTTATTCGTTGCGGGTGATAAAAACTGCTGAATAAGATATCCGTGGCTTGCGTGAAGCTCAACACCGTCGCAACCCGACATTTTAACTCTTAAAGCGGCATCGCCGAATTGGTTTATGATTTTTTTAATTTGCCTAACTGAAAGCTCTTTATTTGCACTTTGAGCAAATTTACTTTTTTCTGCCTTACTTGGAGATACTGTTTTAAAGAACATATCCTTTTCAACAAGCTTTTTTCCGAGCGGAACAATGCTTGAGTAAAGGAGCTTGCTGTAACTGTTTTTGGGCATAATGCTATCGCATAAAACAGAAATCGGAACTGTGTTTATCATAAGATTAACATTTTGCCGTCCCGGATGATGAAGCTCAACAAAAAGCTTTGCGCCGTGCTTATGTATTCTGTTAGCAAGCCTTGCAATTGACGGTATATTTCTGTTTGACGAAGCGGCGAGCTGACCGAATGAGGATGCGCCTGTTAAATCGTTTACACGGGTTATTTCGGTAATAATTAGTCCGCATCCGCCCTTAGCTCGTTCCTCGTAATAATTTATCATTTTTTCGGTTGCGTTTCCGTTAAATTGACCGAAGCCCATGAGCATGGGAGGCATAACTACTCTGTTTTTAATTTCGCAGTTGCCTATTTTCATTGGGCTGAAAAGAATTTTATAATCCATAGTATCACCAAGCCTTTCTTAAAAATTATATCATTAAAGTATAATAATTTCAATATTCAGATAAAATTAAAGGCGGCTCTCGGAACCGCCTTATAAATAAACTTATTTTTTCTTTTTATTAGCCTTTGCCTCTTCCTTTGCCTTTTGCTCGGCAAGCTTACGCTTTGCTTCGGCAACAACCCGCTTTTGCTCTTCCTCTGCCGCCTTAGCCGCCTCTTCGCGTTCCTTAGCCTTGCGAAGCTCCTCTTCTCGCTCCTTTTGCTCCTTTGCGGCAACTCTTTCAAGCCTTTCATTTTCAAGCTGTTCATCTGTTTTTGCAGGAGCGATTGCAACTGCAATATTAATTCCCATAGCAACCAAAAGTAATAATAATGCGGGAACATAGCCCCAAGTAAAGCCACCGGAAATATCAATTGCCGTAAACTCTCCTAACGAAAATGCCTGTGCGCTTGCACCTGCACCGGAGGCTGAACAGAAAAGAACAACGCTGACAATTGAGAAAATTATTGAAATGACATCACATGTTACCGTTGATTTTGTTTTAGGCTTTGCGCATTTAAATATGTTCAGCAAAAATGCCAAAACAATAAACAACGCAGAAAGAAAATAGAAAACAGTTCCGACAAAAAGCATGGTAACAGGGCCCGAAAAGCCCTCAAAGCCCATATTTTCGGAAATTAAAGAGAAGTTTTTAAAAATCTGAAGAAAAATGTCAAGAGCGGATTTACAGCCCGTAAATGAAAAAAGAGTAAGCTGAAAGCTACTTCCCGCACTCTCCACCGTTGCCCACGGCAAAATAAAGCCGATTGCCGGAAGAAATGTTAAAACAAGACGGGCTATACGAAGCTTCGTTCCGAAAAGAGAATAACGCATACGGTTAATTGTTTTATTGAAAACAAGAAACTTTGCTTCTGCGTTTTTATTATCCTCTTCAAGCCTTTCAACCCAATTATAATTGGGAATTGATACACCGCATTGCTTACATTCGGCTTTTACGCTCCAAAAAGGAATTTTTGCTGAGCAATTCGGGCAATTTGCCATTTACAACACCCCTGACATCAAAATAATACAAATATATTTTATAATGTTTATCATAAAAAGTCAACAATTATAATCATAATAAAAGGCTTTAACGATTTTTCTTCTCGTGATATTTAAAGGTATCCTTTGCAAGAACGCCGGAAAGCACAAGCAGAGAAATCAAATTAGGAATTGCCATAAGGCCATTTGCAATATCGCTGAACGACCAAGCTATATCAAGAGCAACAACCGAGCCTACAAAAACTACTGCGGCAAAAACAACTCTGTATGCATAACAGGCGGCTTTGCTTTTGCATAAATATTCAAGCGATTTTTCGCCTTGATATTCCCAACCGAGAATGGTTGAAAAGGCAAACATAAGAATACCGACGGCAACAATAATTGCACCCGGCTTGCCGAGAACAGACTGAAAGGCGGCAATTGTTAAATCAGCGCCTGTTACATATTCCCCTGCTGCGTTGAGCGTGCCGAGAACACCGGAGGAAGCAATGGCAAGACCTGTTATTGAGCAAACTATAATAGTGTCTATAAAGGTTCCGCACATATTAATGTATCCCTGCTGAACATGGCTGTTTGTTGAAACCGAGGAAGCGGTTATTGCCGCAGAGCCGAGACCTGCCTCGTTAGAGAAAACACCTCTTGCAACACCGTATCTTATGCTTTGCATAACAGAGGCGGTTATCGTTCCTGCAACGCCTCCTGCAACAGCCTTTCCGCCGAACGCCATTGAAAAGATTGTTCCGAGACCTGACGGAATATTTTTATAATTAATTGCGATAACAATTAAACCTGCAAGTATGTAAAAAACAGACATAACGGGAACAAGAACGGTTGAAACCTTTGATATGGATTTAATTCCGCCGAAAATAATAATTCCCGTTAAGATGGCAAGAACAAGTCCCGTTACCCATTGAGGAACGGAAAAGGTGTTATTAAGCGAGGCGGAAATTGAATTTGCTTGTGAAAGATTGCCGATACCAAACGAAGCAATCAACGTAAACAGCGAAAAGGCACAAGCGAGCACCGCACCAATCTTTTTGTTTTTAAAGCCATTTTTAATTGTGTACATAGGTCCGCCGCACATCTCGCCTTTTTCGTTTGTTTCTCTGTACTTAATTGCAAGAGCACATTCGGCATATTTTGTTGAAATTCCGAAAGCTGCGGCAATCCACATCCAAACAAGCGCACCGGGTCCTCCGACTACCATTGCGGTTGCAACGCCAACGATATTTCCTGTTCCAATGGTGCCTGCAAGTGCAGTCATAAGTGCTGAAAACGGAGAAATATCGCCTTCTCCGCCGTCTGTTTTTCTTGACTCGGGGCTGAAAAGCATTTTCAGAGATTTAGGCAAATTGCGCCAGGGAAGAAATTTCAGCCTCACGGTTAAAAACACACCTGTTCCGACAAGTAAAACAAGGGTAACAGGCCCCCAAACCACATTTTTAATTACTTCAAGAATAGCTTTAAATTGCTCCATAGATTAAGTCCTTTCAAAAAAATCACTTATATATGATAAATTAATATTCCGAAAATTTCAAGTTAATTATTATTTGATCATAACAGGTTTAGAATTAATTCCCTTGCAGTTAATTGCATTTATCGGCAAACTGACTGTTATATAGTTTATAATAAAATCCTTTTTTGTCAAGTAATTCGTTATGGCTGCCCTGCTCAACTATTGAGCCGTTATTCATAACAAGTATCAAATCACAGTTTTTAATTGTTGAAAGACGGTGTGCAACAATAAAGGTTGTTTTTCCCTTCATCAAAATTTCAAAGGCATTTTGAATTTTGATTTCCGTTCTTGTGTCTATGCTTGATGTTGCTTCGTCAAGAATAAGCATAGGCGGATTAACAAGCATAAGCCTTGTTATACACAAAAGCTGCTTTTGACCCGCCGAGAGAGAGCCGCCGTCTGCACCGATAACAGTATCATATCCGTTCGGAAGTCTTTTTATAAAAGAATGAGAATGAGCCTTTTTGGCTGCTTCAATAACCTCCTCAAGCGTTGCGTTTGGCTTGCCCATAGCAATGTTTTCGAAAACTGTTGCTGATTTAAGCCAAGTTTCCTGAAGCACCATACCGAAATTTTGCCTTAAAGAATTAACATTGATTTCAGAATAAGGAATGGAATCGGCATATATCTCTCCGCTTTTTACATCATAGAATTTCATCAACAGATTGATAAGCGTTGTTTTTCCGCAGCCCGTTGGTCCGACAATTGCAATTCTCATACCTTCTTTAACATTTAAAGAAAAATCCTCAATGAGGGGAGCTTCGGGAACATAGCTGAAATCAATATTATCTATTTTTATATTGCCCTTTGCCCTTTCAAGAACGGCCTTTTCAGGAGTGTTGGGCTCAACCTCCTCCTCCTCAATAAGTCCTATAATTCTTCCTGCACAGGCAATGGCATTTTGCAATTCCGCAGCAACTCCGCTTATCTCGTTAAACGGCTTTGTATATTGCGTTGCATAGGCAAGAAAGCTTGAAAGAATGCCTACCGTTATATGACCTTTAAGCACCATAAAAGCACCGAAAAGCGTTACGCAGGCATAAACAGTACTGTTAACAAAGCGGGTTGCGGGATTTGTTATAGACGATAGGAAGGTTGCTTTTAAGGAATAATCGGCAAGCCTTGTGTTAATTTCATCAAAGCGTTCAATGTTTTGCCTTTTATGGCTGTAAGCCTGAGTTACCTTTTGATTGGTTATCATCTCATCAATAAAGGCAGTCTGCTCTCCCCTTGTTTCGCTTTGAAGCTTAAACATATCGTATGTTTTCTTTGAAATAAATCTTGCAATAAGGAATGACATAGGCGTTAAAATAACAACAACGAGGGCAATCCAAGCATTGATATAAATCATAAACGCAAGCGTTCCTATTATGGTTACAACTCCCGTGAAAAACTGAGTAAAGCCCAAAAGAAGACCGTCTGCAAGCTGGTCAGCGTCTGAAATAACCTTGCTGACCGTTTCTCCGTGCGGATGACTGTCAAGATATTTAAACGGCAAAGCCTCAATTTTCTTAAAGGCTCTGTTTCTCATATCACGCACAACATTAAATGTGATTTTATTGTTAAGCACATTCATTACCCATTGTAAAGAGGCAGTTACCGCCGCAACAATGCAGATTTTTATCAGCACGCTGAGCATTGACTCAAAATCAACATTTTGCGGACCTATAATAAAGTCAATTGCATTACCAACGAGAATAGGAATATACAATGCACAAACAGAGGAAAATGCGGCACAGATGATTGAAACAAAAAGATAATATTTATATTTTCCGATATAGGAGAAAACCTTTTTAATAACTGTTTTATTCATTGACGGCTTCCCCCTCTCCGAATTGTGAATCGTAGATTTCCTTATAAACAGAGCAGGAATTGAGAAGCTCCTCGTGAGTGCCTATTCCGACCGCTTTGCCGTCCTCCAAAACAATAATCCTATCGGCGCACATAACAGAAGACGCACGCTGGCTGACTATAAATACGGTTGGATTATAATCAAGTGAAAGAATCGCCCTTCTCAATGACGCCTCCGTTGCGTAATCAAGAGCGGAGGAGCTGTCATCAAGTATTAATATTTCGGGCTTTCTGACAAGTGCTCTTGCAATGGAAAGTCTTTGCTTTTGACCACCGGAAAGATTTGAGCCGTTTTGTTCAATCTGAGCGTCAAGTCCGCCCTTTTGAATAACAGCGTCATATATCTGCGCCTGCTTTAATGCACAAAGCATATCAATATCCGTTGCATTTTCGTTTCCCCACAGTAAATTTTCACGAACAGTTCCCTTAAACAAAACAGCCTTTTGAAGAACAAAGCCGATTTTTGAGCGCAGCTTTTCCGGCTCATAAGCCTTAACATCAATTCCGTTAACGCAAACAACGCCCTTTGTTGCGTCATAAAAATGAGGGATAAGCGAAACAAGACTTGTTTTTCCGCTTCCCGTTCCACCGATAACTCCTATAATACTGCCCCTTTCGGCAGAAAAGCTGATTGAGGATAAGGACTCGTCGCCGGCATCTTTATAGGTTAATGAAACATTATCAAACGAAACTGCATAATCATTTTGAATTTCAATGTTTTCATTGCTTTCAAGGGGGCTTTGAATTTTAAAAACGCCTTCAATTCTGCCTGCACAGGCAAGAGCCTTTGTTATTGTTACAATAAGATTTGCAAGCTTGATAAGCTCAATAAGGATTTGGCTCATATAGTTATAAAGCGCAACAACCTCGCCCTGCGTAAGATTTCCCGAATTAACTCTAATTGCACCGCAATAAACTAATATGATAACCGAAACATTTATAATAACATAGGTGACGGGATTGAGCAGTGCAGATATTCTGCCGGCACTTCTTTGAAGATGAGACAGAAACGAATTCTTATTTTCAAAATCCACAATTTCATTTTGCTCGCCCGTAAACGCTCTTATAACTCTTGCACCTGTTAAATTTTCTCTTGTTTTAAGGGTTATTTCGTCAAGCTGAAACTGAATGTTTTTATATTTTGGTATTGTGTATTTCATTATTGAAAAAACAACAATTGATAAAATCGGTATAGCGCAAACAAAAACAAGAGCGCATCTTGCGTCCACGGTAAACGCCATTATCATTGCGCCGAAAACAATAAAAGGACTTCTCAAAAAAAGGCGCAAAACCATATTAACGCCGTTTTGAACCTGATTGGCATCATTAGTCATAACAGTTATAAGCGATGAGGCTCCTGCCTTGTCAAGCTCCGAAAAAGAAAAGGACTGAATTTTTTTAAACAAATCAAAGCGAAGCTC